>JAGDMX010000238.1 GCA_017860725.1 Chloroflexota bacterium
GTGCTGGCTTTCCGCGATCCCGATAACATCCAGATCGAGCTGACTGCCCCGCACGGCTGATCGATTACGACAGTCCTCGAATTTGGGACGAGTAATTAATTTTTGCCCCACGACCTGTTAGCTAGGTCGTGGGGCGGGATTGGATACCCGCTAGCCTCCGGCGGCAATGGATCGCCGCCCTACGACCTGTATACCTGATATCCGCTCACCAGCTCGACAGTGGGTATCTTAGGTCGCCGCCACCCAACTTCAAAGGCCCGCCACCACACTTTGCTGCCCTTGATCAGGTATAATTCAAACCATAATTTTCAGTATACTCTCCCCGGGGGCGCATGCTATCCTCATCCGCCTCACCATCACGTCAGAAAGAATTGAATAAACGATGACCGAACCTGTTGAGCTGGAGATCCACCTGACACGCCAGGATGCCTTTGGCTATAGCGCCGAGCTGCGCTATACTGATCCTCTAAATCCCGCCGGGAAAGGCCCCGAGCGCGGCGCGATGACCATCGAGACTGAAGAGCTGCAAAAAAAACGGTTAGACCCGGCGGGATATGGTAAGCTGCTCAAAGATAGGCTGCTCTCCGACCCGAATCTGCGCGAATATTTCAACACTGTGCGCGCCCTGGCGCAGGATGCCTCCCGCGACCTGCGCCTGCGCCTGTTCATCGACCGCAACGCTCAGGATTTGCACACCATTCGCTGGGAAACCCTGGCCGATCCAAAGGACGATAGCTGGCTGCTGGCGCGCAAGGATGTGTTTTTCTCGCGCTTTCTGAGCAGCGAGAGCTGGGAGCGAGTAAATCGCCGCTCGAAGAGCACCTTACGCCTGCTGGCAGTGGTATCCAATCCGAAAGACCTGGAGGAAGGCGAGTACGAGCTGGATGGGCAGGTGCTTGCTCCTGTAGAAGTAAAGGAGGAAGTGCAGCGCCTCAAAGACAGCCTGGGCAGCATCCAGTCCAGCATCCTGGCCAGCCACCCAGACAAGCCCGGCGAAACTACCCTGGCGAAGATCATAGATCGTCTGAACGAGGGCTTTGACATCCTGTACCTGGTCTGCCACGGCGGGTTGCTCAAGCAGCGCCAGCCACCCGGGGCTTACCTGTGGCTGGAGAACGCCGAAGGCACTGCCGATGTGATCGCTGCCTCTCAGCTTGTCGACCGTATCAAAGCCATGCTGCCTGCTCAACGGCCCATGCTGGTCGTGCTGGCTTCCTGCCAGAGCGCCGGCAAAGGCGAGGCCAGCCGTGCCAGCGATGTTAGCGGGACGCTGGCTGCGTTAGGCCCCCAACTGGCACAAGCCGGTGTGCCGGCGGTGCTGGCCATGCAGGGTGACGTAACCATGAAAACCGTCGCCAGCTTTATGCCCGCTTTCTTTCGCACCCTGGCCACCGAAGGTCAGGTCGATCGGGCGGTGGCTGCCGGGCGCGATCAAGTGCAGCACGAGCCGGACGCCTGGATGCCGGTGCTTTACTCACGTCTTAGCGACGGGCGTGTCTGGTACACTCCCGGCTTTTCTGGGGCCGACGACGAAGATGACTCTGTGCGCTGGGCCAGCCTGGTGGATTCTATCCAGCGCGGTGAGGCTACTGCTCTGCTCGGCCCAGGTTTGGTCGAACCGTTGATGGGTCCTCAGCGGGATATTGCCCTGCGCTGGGCTGAAAAGCACAAATACCCGCTCTCCGATGCCGATCGCGAAGACTTGCCGCGTGTGGCGCAATATCTGGCGGCTCAAGAGAGCATTAGCTTTGTGCGCAGTGCCTTCTTTGAAGCTGTGCGCGACGAGCTGCTGCGCTATTATGGAGAGCGCCTGCCGGAGGATCTGCGCAAGCTGAAAGTGTGGAATCACGACCAGACTCTTCAAGCGATGAAGGTGGCTGCCGAGAGCTACTGGTCTCATGGCGAGGTCAGCCCCTACACCCGCCTGGCCAAGCTGCACCTGCCGGTCTATATCAATGCTAACTACAGCGACCTGCTCTATGATGCCCTGGTACAGGAAGGTTATAAACCCCAGGTGCGTCTGTGCCCCTGGAACAACAAGATGCTCCAAAAAGTGCGCAAAGAGAAATACATCTTTGAGAGCGAGCCTACGCCCGATGAGCCGCTGATCTACCACCTGTACGGTCATATGTCCGAGCCGCTCTCGCTGGTTATCACCCAGGACGATTATTTTGATTATCTGATCGGCATGACACGCAACAAGGACTTAATCCCCGGCAGCGTGCTCTCCGCCCTGACCAGCAGCGCCTTGCTCTTCCTGGGTTTCCGCATGGACGACTGGACTTTCCGCGTCCTGTTTCGTGTCATCTTGCAGCAGGAAGGCGCCGCCCTGCTCGAAGATTACAGCCATGCCGCCGTGCAGATCGAGCCGGAGGAAGGCCGCATCTCGGATGCCGGACGAGCGCGTCGCTTCCTGGAGCAGTATTTCCAGAGCGGTAAGGTTACCCTCTTTTGGGGTAACAGCGAGGACTTTTTGAAGGAGCTTAGCAGCTACTTATGAACACACCTGCTGAACGGAAGAATCCTTTTATTGGGCCGCGGCCGTTTACTGAAAACGAGAATCTTTATGGCCGCGAGCGCGAAACCGGGCAGCTCTTTAACCTACTGCTAGCCGAGCGTATCGTCCTGCTGTATTCTCCCTCTGGTGCCGGAAAAACATCTCTGCTGCGTGCTGGCCTGCTGCCGCGCTTGAAAGGGCGACGCTTCACCGTCCTGCCCGTGCTGCGCGTCAACCTGGCGCTCAGCCAATCGGCCGCCAAGCATAAAGGTGTCAATCGCTACTTGCTCAGCGTGTTAACCGACCTGGAAGAAGCCCGTCCCAAAGCGGAGCGCTTGACCGAAGCAGAGCTGATCGGAATGCGCCTGGAGAAATATCTCAAGCGTTTTACCCCCGACCGCAGTGTGCTGATCTTCGACCAGTTCGAAGAAATCCTCACCCAAGACCCAACCGATGTTGCTGCCAAGATCGAATTTTTTAACCAAGTCGGGGAGGCGCTGCAGGAGCCATCCCGCTTTGCGGTGTTTGCCATGCGTGAGGATTACCTGGCCGGGCTGGAGCCATACTTGCGCCCCATCCCCAACCGCTTGAAGGCTACCTTCCGGCTGGATTTGCTGAGCAAAGAGGCTGCCCAGGATGTGATCGACCGCACCGCCCACGAGGGTGGAGTGGACTTCGATCACGATGCCGCATACAAATTAGTGGAAGACCTCAGCCAGGTGCAGGTGCAGCAGCCCGACGGCAAAGTAAAGCCTGTCTCAGGCGCTTACGTCGAGCCGGTTCAGCTCCAGGTGGTGTGCTACAACTTGTGGGAAAAGCTCGCGCCCGGGCAGACCGAGATAAAATCGCTGGAAAAAATCGGTAATGTTGATCAATCTCTGGCCGAGTACTACGCTGTCAAAACCAAAGATGCCAGCGAGAAAACCGGAATCCCGGAGCGACGCATCCGCCAGTGGTTCGAGCGCAGCTTGATCACCAAGAGCGACATCCGCGGCCAGGTGCTGCTGGAGAATGACAAAGGTGGTGACTTGGAGCTCGTTGCTATCGAAGAGCTGGAGAATGCCCACCTGGTGCGCCGCGATACCCGCCGCGGCACCACCTGGTTTGAGCTGACCCACGACCGCCTGATCGGCCCGGTGCGCCAGGCTAATGCTCTCTGGTTCAAAGAACACCTCAGCCTGTTGCAGCAGCAAGCTGAGTTGTGGCACAAAGAAGGGCAGCGCGACGACCTGCTGCTGCGCGATCAGGCTCTGGACGAAGCCATCGTCTGGGCGAAAGCTCACCCGGCCGAGCTGAATCCGGATGAGCAGTTTTATCTTCAGCGTTGTGAGGAAGCGCGGGCCGAGCGCCGGGCGCAGCGTGAGAAGGATCGCCGCCAGCGCCGCACACTACAGATCGTAGCGGCGGTCGCCTTGGCGGCTGCCATCATCGCCGTCGTTCTCGCCAGCATTGCTTATAATGCCAACCTGGAGTCCAAGAAAAACCTGGATGCTGAAAATCAGCGCGACGCAGCCGCCCGCCAGCGGGCACTGGCGCGCGCCGGCGAGCTGGCAGTAGAGGCCGAGACCGTCTACGAGGCCTTCCCCCAGCGCGGCTTGCTCTTGGCGATCGAGGCGATCAACGCCGCCCAAGAAGTGGATTTGCGCAGCCCGCAAGCCGAGCAGGCCTTGAGGAACGCCCTGTCCTACGCCAGCGGCGCTGGAGCGGGTAGCGTGTATGAAGAAATTTCTGAAATCAATATCAGCCCCGATGGGCGCTGGCTGGCTGTGGATACGAGCAGCAACACTTATTTCTTCGATCTCTCAAGCGGGCAGCCAAAACTTATGCCGTGGAAAGTACCGAGCGAGGAGATTCGCGCCGATAATCTACGTTTCAGCCCGGGTGGCACCTGGGTCTTCGACCAGGTAAGTGAGCGGCTTTACGATCTCAGGCTAGCAGACCCATTTTCCGAGCCAGTATTATCTGCCAATGAGGCATTAGCAGGTGAATCAGTGGAAGCTGTAACATTCACTGGCGATGGCAACGATACACCCGGCTGGTTAGCCGTCCTATCTGCCAATAACCTCCTGCTCTGGGATTTAAATGCTCAGGATATTAGCGCATCTTTGCAGATCATTCCATCAGGTGGCGGTGGCTATATTAACGATTTTAGACGCTTGGCGCTCAGCCCATCGAGCGACCCTGCCGTGGGTCCGCGCTGGCTGGCAGTGCTTCAGGGTGACCAGGATTGTTATTTTGGCTTTTCACTCATTGATCTGGCGGCAGTAGCGGATGGAGACCCTGATCCGCAACGAAGGCCGCAAGGTGAGGCATGCCTCAGCTTTCAAGGATTCAGCCCGGATGGTAAACGGCTGATCATGGGTGACACATCCTACGGTGGTCCTACACTCTCGGCAGATTTAGAATCCAGCGGCTTTCCAACTAAGACCCTGGAAGTACCGGGATTCCCATTTGCCGCTTCTGATTTCGAGACTAACTCGCTATTGGGGGCAGACCAGCTCAGTGGAATGCAAACACAAACCTTAATGAATATTGATCCGGAGCTGGGGAGCCTGGCAGTCTGGGATGTTACACAGGAAGAACCGAAACTAAAAACCCATTTGGTACCCCCGGAAGATATATCCCCCAAAAGCAAGGAAGACGCCTGGGGTTATACAACTCAGCTCAGCCCTGACGGACGTTGGGCGCTGATTACCGATCCATTGGCGGCAGTTTTGTACGATTTGGAATCCGGACCCACGGCTCGCTACTACCGCCTGGACGAATTTTCTGATATCCAAGTACCAACTCGCTTCAGCCCGGATAGTCGCTGGTTGTTGACTGGTTGCTTCGGAGGTGATGCCTGCCTTTACGATCTGAACAGATCACATCCCGGAGAGAATCCAGCCATCCTCCGTGGCCATGAAAGCTGGATTGGCCGGTTCGCCTTTAGTCAGAACGGGAGTAAGTTAGTCACTGCCAGTGCCGATTCCACCCTGCGCGTCTGGGACCTGAGCCAAAATAACCTTTCCGCCAGCCCCATCGAGATTGGGCAGGTGTCCGAAACCTATAGCTTTCCCCTACTGTCCATCAGCCCGGATTCCCGCTGGCTATTTTATGACGAACGTTTATGGGATCTTCAGCCACTGGCAGGTGGATTAGAGCCTGTCAGCTATGTCATTCCAATGGTTAATGCGCTGGTGAGCGTCTTCAGCCCTGATAGTCGCTGGCTAGCGATTAGTGCTCATCAGTCAGGCGCATCGATTTGTTCCAGCACGTCGGAAGACGATGAGTCTCACCTGTACATGTGGGATCTCCAGGCCCTACAAACAGGAGAGCAGATTCAGCCGATGTCCCTGGCGCAGAATGTGGACTGCAATGACTTTTTAGCATTCAGCCCGGATTCACGCTGGCTAGCAACGACCAGCTCAAAAATCAGCATGGGCTTGCTCAATGATATTAACCAACTACGAGTCTGGAAATTATCCGAGCCTGATTCGAGCTGGCAGCTATCCCTGGATGTGAGCGAGTCCGCCACGACCCTGCGCTTTACAACCGCTAGCTCGGAGCTGATCTCCATCGACGAGCAACACGCCATCCTATTCGTAAAAGAACTTGACCGGCTCGCCGAAGACAGCCGGCAGATCCAGTATCCGGGCAGTTCCAAAGCATTCAGTGCCGATGGTCGTTGGTTCGTCTCCTTCGATGCAGGGCGATACTGGATCATGGATTTGAATGCCACACAGCCTCAGCCGGTTGGACTGGAAACAACCGCATCCGAGAACGCGACGGTGGAGTTCAGTCCGGACAGCGCCTGGCTGGCAATCGGTGAAACGAATACAATCAGTGTCTTCGAGCTTAGTACATCCGAAGGTTTAGGAGCAGCATACCGACCCAATGGAGTCGAAAACAGTGGCGGGATGGCCTTCAGCGGAGATAGCCAATGGCTGCTCGCAGATGGCTGGACGTCCGAGAGCACCAGCCTGTTTGGCTTGATCGCCCCGCAGGTAAACATCAGCAAACCGCTGGTTTCTCTCTCCGGTATCGGCCAGGGTTTCATCCCCACTGGCATGGTGGGCAGTGGAGTCACGGCCACCAGTGGCATCGGGTTCGCAACTCAGACTTTCCAGGCGGCGCAGCTCTGGCAGGTGGATGAGCTCGGTCAGGTTGTAAATCCTACCGCTTTGGGAGGGCATCCCCAAAACATCAACAGCTTCTTATTTAGTCCAGATGAGCTTTGGGCGGTGACGTTGAGTGGGCCGAACCAGCTTCGTTTATGGGATTTAAGCTTACCCGCTAATGGGCAGGCGGCTGAAGCTGCTCTGCTGCCGAAGAGCGGTAGCCCGATCAAAGCATTGGGATTTACCCCCGATAGCAGCTGGCTGGTGAGCGTCGACGAAGCCGGCTTAGTGAGGCTGTGGCCATTAATAACAGCCCGGCTGGTAAATGCTGCTTGCCAGGTTGCCGGGCGAAACCTGACCGTCACCGAGTGGCAGCGTGATTTTCCCAATCTACCTTACCGTAAAACCTGTCCGGACCTGCCGCTGCATCGCACAGCGGTAGATGCCGTCTCATCTGGAATGAGGCAGCTAATGGAGCAAGGCAATCCGCGAGCGGCGCTAGATACTTATCATGCGCTGCTGGCTCAAGAACCCGAGGTTCAAACCGACTCGGATTTCTGGTACCCAGTATGTGATGCGGCAGCCAAACAGGATGCTTACGACCTGGTTCGAGCTCAGTGCGACGCTGCCGGGATCGACGAAGTACAAACACGCTTTTACCATTTATTGGATAAGGCCGCTCTGCTCGTGGAACAAGAGGAGCTGATGGCGGCTGTCACGACGCTGCAGGAAGCCCAAAGCATTGCACCCGAAGAGCAAGTTAGTTATGAGCAAGTTTGCGCCAAGGCAACCTTGCTTGGCCAATATAGCCAGGTACAATCGGTTTGCGAACAAGCCGGGTTCAATGAATCTCGGGCACAGATCATGACCCAGGTTGATCAGGCGCAAAGGCTCTACCAAAAAGGGGACTATGAATCGGCGGCGGGCTTGCTCTTGGATATTAAGGCGATTGACTTGGAATACTTCCAGCAACTCGGCGAGATTATTTATTCGCTTTGCATTTCTACGCAGCTGCCTGATGCCGAAACTAGTATCGACATTTTGTGTAACGAACCCATCATGATAGAAGGTTTACCGTTAGCCACTATGCTAGCCATGGCGCAGGCAGAGCAAGCTTGGGGTGAGCCGGATTATGGCTTCTCCCTGGTTGAGAAAGCACGCCTTCAGGGAGCGCCGGATGACTGGGTAATCAATATGAATTACTCAATCTGCACTCAATCAGCCCGAGACGATCGGATCAGTGAATTCACCGAAAGCTGCCTTCTGGCTGAGCTAGATCCGAGTAGCTTGCAAGGCCAGCTTCTTGAAGAGAGGCTGATCCAGTATGGAAACAGCTCAAACTTTGAGCAAGGAGCCATCCTGCTCGAGCAGCTACGGTATGAAGATAACATCTCGTATGAAACAATTAGCAATTTCTGCCGGCAGGCAGATCGCCAGGGGCAGTTTGAGCTGGTGCGAACCGTATGCACCAACTTAGGGATTGACCCCGCCCGATTCCGACTTTCGGACCGGATAGATGAGATGAACGCCTTTCTACAACAAGGCAACATCGACGCTGCCCGTTTGAAATTTGAAAGCATTTTAAAGCAATACAACGAAATGGAGCTGCCCCCAAGCCTCTGGGAAGATCTATGCAATTATGGAGTAAACGCTGGGCAGTATTTCAAGGTAAAAGACGCCTGCGCTCATTTGTCCAGGGCGCTTGCCTGCCCGTATGTGTTCACCCGCGATGCCACTCTGCCCTCCTGGACGCTGGATACCACCATCCTGTTCAAGCTCTCCAGCTCGGAGTTGGAAACCCTGCAGCGCCGCCCACTGCGTCGCTTCGACGGCACATTACAGGTGCGCGAGCTGGAACAGGAAATTTCATTCATCGACCAGCTTTACGTAGAAGTTATGGATAGCTCTGGATTGATCACCCGCCTGTATCTCGGGCAAGCCGAGCTGGACCGCGCCGATGGAACCTACCTGCAGCTGCGCCAGGGCGAGCACATCGAGCTGAGCTTCCCCGGCTACGAAGAAATTCGGGAGCCCGTAAAAGCCTGGGTAGTTGCGGAGGGCTATTACCTGCCCTTTAAAAATTAAAGGCAAAGGTTCGGCCATCGGCATTCTCGCGATTTGGACACCTTCAAAGCGTGCCTCGCCAGGGCAATTGGTAACGAAATTGGGAGACTCTACGCGTTAGGGTTTCCCAATTCCTACTTGCCTGCCTTCTAGGTCAAACTATTAAGCGGCAGTTCAAGATAAGGGAAAAAGG
>JAGDMX010000239.1 GCA_017860725.1 Chloroflexota bacterium
AAGCCATATTCGGCGTGCTGCATGACGTACCGGGCGCTGGGCTTGGGCTTGATCAAGCCTAGTTCGACCAGGTTGCGCACCGATACCCCTTCCCAGGTGGTATCAAATTTGCTCCAGCGGGTGACACAGTGAATATCCATCGACAGGCGGGTGCGCGGAAGTTGTTGGAACTGGTCCCATGTCCAGTGTGCTTCCTGTTCAACCTCACCAAAAATACGCAAATCCCAGGTGGCAGGATTGAAACGCGGCACCGGCCCATAGTGCAGCACAGGGAAACGCTGTGTGAGGGATTGACCAGGCGGTAAACGCCCCTCCCGATCGAATTTCTCTTCATCACCTTTGCGGCGAAAAACACTATTAAACATAAGCACCTCCAATTGGGTGCAATTATAGCGCAAAGCCCTCGCCGGGTTTCAAAACGTGAACTTTAGCTGTCGTTTCGGCTTCAACGCGGGATGCCCAGGCGTCGGCATTTTGAGAAATTAAATCCCAGGTATTATAGTGAATGGGGATGACATGCTTGGGCCGAATCAGCTTGACCGCTCGCAGGGCATCATCCGGTCCCATGGTGTAGTTATCACCAATGGGTAGGACTGCCAGGTCGATTCCTTCCTCGCCGATCAAGCGCATGTCGCCGAACAAGCCGGTGTCGCAGGCCATATAAATCTTCTCGCCATCCAGTGTGGATAGCAAGAACCCCGCCGGGTTGCCGCCATAACTGCCGTCTGGGAGCATCGAGCCGTGAATGGCAAAGGTGAGCTTGAGATACCCGAACTCGTGCCAGTGACCACCGCCCAGGTGCTGACCGTGGGTCTTGACGCCTTTACTCTCCATCCAGCCGGCAATCTCATAGTTGCTGACCACCATTGCCCCGGTACGCTTCGCAATCTCTACTGTGTCTCCCACATGGTCGCCGTGACCATGCGAGACCAGGATGAAGTCCGCCTGGACACGCTCGGCAGAGATAGGCGCTGCCGGGTTGCCGGAGAAATATGGATCGACCAGCAAGCGATACCCCCCGGTTTCCAGCCCCAGGGTGGCATGTCCGTACCAGATCAGTTTCGAACCCATGATTTTATTCCTCCTTCTCAGTATCTGAATTGCCAGATTTAGATTCCGAAGACAATCCTCTTGAATGCCTTACATTCTTACTCAAAAAATACGTCAATGAGAAGATCACCGCCGAGATTGCCAGACCAAGATAGAGGATATTAATGGATTTATCCCAAGCCTCGGCGTAGGAGAGGAACATTACTGCCAGCACAACAATCACGCCTATCAATAGCACCTGCTTTAGGTCTTCCAGGCTGTGCATCTCAGCCCACTTCGGCACCGGTAAATTATCATCGATAAAGAGCTCATACAAGCCTAAGGAAATCACGTACAACACAATGGACAATAAAAAGAGATCAGTGATCTTGATAAATTCCAAGGCAATCTCTTTGGAGGCTTCAGAAATTGTGGATGCATTTTCAATCACGTGGATCACGGCCTGCACAGTGTTGACCATATCGACTAAGAGCAGCACCAATGAGCCAATGAAAGTACCCAGCACAGCCAGGATCATCATGTAGCGGGTAGAGGCTATGATTTTTGGTAACATCAGGTAGATTCCTCCATGCTCTGATTGACTGAACTTACCAAAGTCTGTGACTGGTAGGGGATTTCAATACCAGCTTGTAAGAAGGCTTGTTGTACAGCTTTTACTGCCTCATCTTTTGTAGCTGTCATATCCGTCTGTTTCGGATCAACCCAAAAGCTCAGGTTTAGCTGGACGGCGTAGCTGCCAAAAGCCTGGAAATTCGCCTGTGGAGCAGGGTCTTGCAGAACACCCGACAAGGTCAGTAAAGTATTCAAGGCGACCCGCCGAACTTGCTCCTGGTCCTTATCATAAGGCACCCCAACCTGGAACTCTAATTTGCGCTGTGTCGCCCGGCTGAAATTTACGATCGGGTTGACGAATACCTCTCCGCTGGGGATGATCACAATCCGGCCATCCAGAGTTTGCATTTCCGTGGCGCGTATATCGATAGATAGCACTTTCCCGGTGTAACCGGATACTTCGATCGTATCGCCCACCCTGAATGGTTTCTGGATCAATAGAAGAATGCCGGCGATGAAATTTTTACTGACATCTTGCAGGGCAAAACCGATCGTGAAGCCAGCAATGCCCAAACTGGCGATCAAGGCCGTCACGTTCACACCCAGCTCCGCCAAAGCGGTAACCAGGGCGATAGAGAGAATGAAATAAAATGCAATTTGGGAAACCAGTAGGGTGGCTTGTTGATCAATCTTGCTGCGCTGCATTCCCCGCACAACTGCCTTTTGAACCAATCGAGCGATAACCCATCCAATAATAAGGATCAGAACCGCAGTGAGAATGGACGGTATTGACCGGATGATTGCATTGTAATACTCCGATAATTTTGTCAGTACTTCATCCATTAAAGCTGATCCTCCAGTTATGCAATTCTATCTGCCACCAATCATACCGCAATTTCAGGTAGAATGAACCGGTGACCCCACGCGTCCTTTACGATGGTTGGCCGCTGGCCTACCAGCCCAACAGCCCGACAGCACTACACCTGACCAGCCTGCTGGCTTATCATCCAGCGGAATTTGAGGCCCTGGTGGCATTACCGGCGGAGGCTGCCCTATCGCTACCGCAGAATGTTAATTCCCATCTTCAACCAACCAGTGCGGAAGTTGGCTCGCGCCTGCGCTGGGAGCAGCGCATTCTGCCTAAATTGGGAAAATCGTTGCAAGCCGACCTGGTGCACCTGTGCGGTGGCAGCCCGGCATTGTTTGGCAATCCCAACCAGCTACTTTCCCCCACCGCGATAGATATATTCGCAGCGGACATGCCTGGATCCAGGTCTCCAGCCAGCCTGACAACGCGGCTGCGGGACGCTATGGGCCAGGGTGGGTTGGCAAGGGTGAGCGGCATTTTCTGGCCCGAAGATCTACCAGCACCCGATGTCAAACACCAAATCATCCGGCTACCACGGATTACCCACCCGGCCTTTGTATCTCCAATGAACCGGGACTCGTTTTTCGAGGCGAATATTCAGCAAGATGGTCCGGGTCACAAGGATCGCCTCCGGCTGGCAGACTTCCCGGAGCAGGGTATACCCGAAACCTTTATCCTCTATCACGGGTCACTTTTAGCAAAAGATTTGCAGCGATTGTTCAACGCATGGAGCTGGGCAGCCGGTTCGATCGGTGAATACTATCCTTTGCTGATTGCTGGAGTTGATCGAACCTCGCACCAGAGAATTCTGCCGCTATTAAAAGAATATCAACTGGAAGCCAGCGTAAGACTATTATCCCCGCTTACTCTCACCGGGCTGATTGGTTTATACCGTGAATGCAGCGCACTGTTCCTCCCAGTGGTAGATTCACTGTGGCAGGGTGCTATCCCGCTGGCGATGGCGTGTGGAAAGCCAATCGTCGCATTAGAAACTCCCTGGAGCGACGCGTTAATCGGCCCGGCAGGTTACTTGCTACCCGGTAGTGAACAAGGCGCCGAGAGCCGCACCTTGGGAGCAGCTTTAATTACGGTTGTGGTAGAAGAAAACGTTGCGGAACAACTTTCGCTGGTCGCCAGGCAGCGCGCAGCCGCGTGGGGCACGGCCGAGCAAGTCCGGCGGTTCTCGCAGAGCCTGTTTGAGGCCTATACCCTACTTACTTTTAAGCAAACGCGTCGCCAGTAATGCCAGGACCAAACCACCCAGTAGAAACGCCCCGCCAATAATCCCTAAAAGAGGAGTGCGTTTTTCGGACACCGGTGTCTGCGAGGCTTCCACCTCGGTTTGCGAGTTCACTTGCGCGCCAAAATCGATATAGGTCTCTTCCCCGGCCTTGAGCGGCAAGAAGATGCTGGTTTCCGTGGTGGGGTTGAATCCGGCCGGGATGGCGACGCTGATACTGTATTCACCTTCCGGCAGTTGCTCGAAGCAATGGTGCTCCATGGTGGCGGTCGTATCCACAGCATCGGCCGCCGTTCCAGAGCGCTCATTGATACTGATCGCTCCGCCCGGGATAGAGGGCTCCTGCTCCTGACGGATGGAATCACCGTTAATGTCTTCAAACAAGAGGATGCACAAGTTCCCGCTGCCTGGCAAGGGAGAGGGGGTCGGTAAAACCGGAGTTGGCGTGGAGGTCGGTCCCGGAGTGACAACGACTTCAGCCGGACCTGCCAGTCCTAAAAGCAAACGCTGACCTTCATAGATCGTATCGCCAGTCAGGTTGTTTAATCCCCGTAACTGGTCAACCGGGACGCCACTGATCAGCGAGATACGCAGCAAGGTATCATTCGGCTGCACGATATAGATGATGCGTCCATCCGGACCGGGTGTAGGAGTATATATCGGCACCTGCGCCGGCGGGGCTGCCAGGATTGGGCTCGTCATCAAGCTGAAAGTCAATCCGATCAGTACCGCGAGCCCACCAATCACCATAAATATATTTCGCAAAGGTTGTCTCATATCGGTATCCAAAACATTATTGGGAAGATTATACTACGCCAATCCACTCAGTTCTGTTGTGCCAGCATCGTAGGGGTTTGGCAGGAAAGTCACAGCAAATGCGCATGGCGGCGGATATAGACCACGCCAGCCAGAGCCAATAGGTTCACCAGCGCGACAACACACACAATCAGCCAAATGCCACCGAACGACCAGGATGCCTGGCCTAATTCGTATAAGCCCGGAGCACCCAGGGCACCCAAAGCACGCCCAGCAGCAGTGCTGGCAAAAAAACTGGCCATAAAAGTAGCTCGCACCATAGGCATCACCTCGGTTAGCATAGGGATCGAGCTAACCATGCTGAACTCAAAGGTCAGGTAGATCAGCGCCAGGCCCACAATCGCCCCCGGCAGGCTGCGCCCAAGAACCGGCAAGCATAATACCGCCAGGCTGTTTAAGGCCAGTCCAATAGCGATGGCGCGCGTCTTTCCCAGAGAGTCAGTAACCCCGGCGACGAGGAGTTCCCCCGTCAGATCCGAAAAGCCGATCACAATGGCGGTGATACCCATGGCGAGGATCTGCACCTGGAAAGTATCCACCATCCAGCG
>JAGDMX010000240.1 GCA_017860725.1 Chloroflexota bacterium
TACAAATTCCTGGTGGGCGGAAGTTGGATGGAAGACCCCGAAAATCCCTGGCGAACTGAGGATGGCTACGGTGGATTTAGCTCATTATTGGATGTGTGAGGATGTATAGAGAATATCATCGCTGGTACAGCCCGTCTCTCGGGCGCGACATGGAGATGCTCATCTTCGGGCATGCCGGCGCGCGCATGCTGGTTTTCCCCACTTCAAAAGGCAAGTTCTATGAGTGGGAAGACCGCGGTATGGTTAACGCCCTGAACGAGCACCTGGAAAACGGCTGGCTCCAAATGTACTGTGTGGACAGTGTCGACGAGGAGAGCTGGTATGCCTGGCACATCCACCCTGGCGCCCGCGCCTGGCGCCATATCCAATACGAAAACTATCTGCTGGACGAGGTGCTGCCACTGGTTTACAAGATCAACTCGACGCCATACCTGATCACCACCGGAGCCAGCTTTGGTGCCTACCATGCCATGAATTTCGCCCTGCGCCACCCCGACCTGACCAACCGGGTGATTGCGATGAGCGGCATGTACAACATCGAGCGCTGGCTGGGCGATTACCGTGACGATAACACGTACTATAACTGCCCATGCCTGTATCTGCCCAATGAGTATGAAGAAAGCCGCCTGAACTGGCTGCGCCAGCTAGATATTATTATGGCCATCGGCCATGACGACCCCAATGTTGCCAATAACCGCTGGTTCTCCAGCGTGCTGTGGGGCAAAGGCGTTTGGCACGCCCTGCGCGTCTGGGATGGCTGGGCGCACGATTGGCCTTGGTGGCGGCAGATGATCCGGCTATACGTGGGAGGCGCCGACTAAACGATCTCTGCGGTGTCAATCCACTCCACAGCTGCCCTGTAGCACCGCTATGAAACCTTATACCGGAGGAGGAGATATGCTCAAAATTGGTGTGATTGTGGGGCGTGAATGGTCGTGGCCGCCGGCTTTCATCGAAGAAGTCAACCGGCGGGAGGAAGGAGTCATGGCTGAGTACGCCAAGTTGGGTGGGACGCGCATGGACGAGCCATGCCCCTACGCTGTGCTGGTTGACCGCATCTCTCACGAGGTCCCGTACTACCGCACATACCTCAAGAATGCCGTCTTGCAGGGCAGCTACGTGATCAATAATCCCTTCATGTGGACAGCCGATGACAAATTTTTCGAAGCCAGCCTGGCTACCCGCCTGGGTGTCGCCAGCCCCAAGACCGTCGTCCTGCCCAATAAAGAATACGTGCCGGGGATCGTGCCCACAGAAAGCCTGCGTAACCTGGTCTTCCCGCTGGATTGGCAGGCAATCGTGGATTACCTGGGCGGTTTTCCCCTGATCTTGAAGGATGCCCACGGCGGCGGTTGGAAGAACGTCAGCAAGGTGCAATCCCTGGAGCAGATGTGGGCGCGTTATGATGAGAGCGGCTTACTGACCATGATCCTGCAGGAGTGCATCGAGTGGGATGGCGACCAGTATGCACGCTGCATGTGTCTCGGGCAGGAAGAGGTGCTGGTGCGCAAATATGACCCGGACAACCGCCGTTATCTGCCCGCCGACTTCCCACCCGACTTGATGGATAGGATTGTTTCCGACTCGCTCAAGCTGGTGCGCGCTTTGGGCTATGACATGAACACTGTCGAGTGGGCGATCCGCGACGGCGTACCATACGCCATCGACTTCATGAATCCCGCCCCGGATATGGATATCAACACGACCGGCCTGGACTACCACCGCTGGTGCGTCGAGCATATGGCTGATCTGTGCATCAAGCTGGCCAAGAATCCACGCCCGCAGGCCACCGAGCCGAGCTGGGCAAAATTCTTCGGCGGTTAGTACGCTGCAGAACGCAAGCAGGCATAAGCCTGGAGGTGATCGATGAGCGAGCTGGGTGAAGCAATCGATTTTTATCATTCCTTGTTGGATGACTACCTCGGCATCATCAGCCAGGGGCAGCTCACCCGGCAGCTGCACCACCGGCAGTTATTTTTCGGCGAACGCCCGCTGTGCACCGTGCTAAGACCGCGCTTCCTGACGGTTGTGCAGTACCAGCTGTTGCAGCATGCCATCCGGGAGGTGATGCCCACGTTTGCAAAAGCATACCAGGAGGCGCTGGTCAATCCGGCATTCCGCGCCCAGTTTCACCTGACCGAATGGGAAGAGGAGCTGATGCAGGTAGACCCCGGCTTCAGCGCTCCCAGCCCGACGGCGCGCATGGATACATTCTTCACGAGCGGCTCAACCCAGGATGGGATGGCGTCTCAGCAAGAGTTGTTTTTCGCCGAATACAACGCCGAAACCCCGGCAGCCGCCGCCTACAATGACTCGCTCTCGGAAGTCTTCCTGGCGTTGCCGGTGATGGGCGCTTTCCAGCGGCGCTATGAAGTCCGCCCGCTGCCGGGCCGTCACCACCTGCTGCACGCCCTGCTCGACTCCTTCCGCCAGTGGGGCGGGCGCGACCGGCCGCGCATCGCCATCCTGGATTGGCGCGAAGTGCCCACTTACAGCGAGTTCATGTTGTTTGCCGAGTACTTCGCCTCGCAGGATTTCGAGTGTGTGATCGCCGACCCGCGTCAGCTGGAATACCGCCATGGTCAGCTCCTGGTAGACGGGATCACCCCTATCCACCTGATCTACAAGCGCGTCCTGCTCAGCGAGCTGGTGGAGCGTGAAGGGTTGAACCACCCGGTCATCCAGGCGGTGCGAGATGGAGCTGTCTGTATGGTGAATCCGTTCCGTTGCAAGCTGCTGCATAAAAAGGCCAGCCTGGCGGTGCTCAGCGACGAAGCGAATGCGGCATTGTTTACCCCTGATGAACAGCGCGCCATCGCGCGCCATATCCCCTGGACGCGTACTGTGGCAGAACGGCACACGACCTACCAGGAACGGCAGGTTGATCTGCTGCCGTTTCTCAGCGAGAATAAAAACGAGTTCGTGCTCAAACCCAACGATGAGTACGGCGGCAAAGGCATCGTGCTTGGCTGGGAAGCCGACCAAAGCCAGTGGAACGCCGCCCTGCAATCCGCCCTGGATGAACCGTACATCGTTCAGCGCCGCGTTTCCTTGCCAAAAGAGCCTTACCCCAGCCTGGTGGAAGGCCAGGTACACATCTACGACCGGCTGATCGATACCAACCCTTACATCTGGTATGGGGATTATGTCTCCGGCTGTCTGACGCGCCTCTCCACAGTGGAGCTGCTTAACGTTACCGCGGGGGGTGGGTCGGTAGTGCCTACGTTTGTGATTGAAAGAAGGAGCTGAGCTATGAAACACCCATCATTCAGCATCGGTATCGAAGAAGAATACCAGATTATTGATCCGCAAACCCGCGAGCTAAAATCCTACATTACCGAGCTACTGGAAGCCGGCAAGTTAATCCTGCGCGAGCAGGTCAAGGCCGAGCTGCACCAATCGATGGTGGAGGTAGGCACCGAGGTGTGCAGCTCGCCGGCTGAAGCCAGGAATGAGCTGATACGCCTACGTCGCTCGATTATGGAGCTGGCCGGTAAAAACGGCTTGAAAATCGCCGCGGCCGGATCGCACCCCTTCTCGTCCTGGGTGGAGCAGGAGATTACGCCTTTCGAGCGCTATATTGGTGTAAAGCAAGATATGCAAATACTGGCCCAACAACTGCTGATCTTCGGCACGCACATTCATATCGGCATCGAGGATCCGGAGCTACTGATCGACATCATGAATATGGTGCGCTACATGCTGCCGCACATTCTGGCGCTCTCTACCAGCTCACCCTTCTGGCTGGGTCAGGATACTGGGCTAAAGTCCTACCGCAGCATCATTTTTCGCAACTTCCCACGCACCGGCATCCCCCCGCATTTTGAATACTATGCGCAGTTCAGCCGCTATGTTGAAACTCTGGTCAAGACGCACAGTATCCCGGACGGGACCAAGGTTTGGTTCGATGTGCGGCCCAACCACAACTACCCGACGCTGGAGTTCCGCATCTGCGATGTGTGCACCCGGGTCGACGAAGCGATTTGCATTGCAGCCATCATCCAGGTGCTGGTCTTTAAGATGTGGAAGTTACGCCATGATAACATGAGCTTCCGCATCTACCCGGCAGTACTGATCGAGGAAAACAAGTGGCGCGCCGTGCGCTATGGATTGGACGGCAAGCTGATCGACTTCGGCAGGCAGGAAGAGCTACCAGCCCGTGAGCTGATCCGGGAGATGGTCGATTGGCTGCTGGAGGATGTAATCGACGAATTTGGCGGGCGCCAGGATATCGAGTATGTCTACCGCATCCTGGAGGGCGGCACAAGCGCCGACCGCCAACTGGCCACTTACCAGCGCACCCACAGCCTGCAGGCTGTGGTCGATCAGCTGATAACCGAAACCGCCGAAGGCGTTCTTTAAGGAGTATTTCCATGCCAGAACTTCGCCCCTTAACTATCCTGTGTATGGCCAGCTACTGCAAAGGTGTCGCCTTTCTGCGCGCCGCCAAACAGCTTGGCTGTACGGTGCTGCTGTTGACCCGTGAGAACCAGGCCGAGGAAAACTGGCCGCATGAGAGTATCGATGAGATCTTCTACATGCCGGATTTACGCAAGCGCCCGGATATTATCTACGCGGTCAGCTACATCGCCCGCAGCTACCCAATCGATCAAATTGTCGCCCTGGATGATTTCGATGTGGATACTGCCGGCGCATTACGCGACCACCTGCGCCTGCCCGGGCTGAGCGAGTCGCACGCTCGTCATTTCCGCGATAAGCTGGCGATGCGCACCATCACTCAGGCTGCCGGCATCCCTGTACCCGAATTCACTTCGGTATTCAACTACGACCGGCTGCGCGAGTTCATGGGGCGCGTACCGCCACCCTGGTTGCTGAAGCCGCGCTCGGAAGCCAGTGCGATGGGGATTATCACGATCAACCACGCGGACGAGATCTGGCCAACGCTTGACCGGCTGGGGGACATGCAATCTTATCACCTACTGGAGCGCTTCCTGCCCGGAGACGTGTTTCACGTAGATGGATTGGTGCAGGATGGCGAGCTGATCTTTGCAGAAGCGCACCGCTATGGTCGTCCGCCGATGAGTGTCGCGGTGCCGCGCATGTCGAATTCATCCGCGCCTATGCCGATGGCAAATTTTACTTCCTGGAGTGCGCCTCACGCGTGGGGGGTGCTAATATTGCCGAAGCGGTCGAGTTCGCTTCCGGGATCAACCTGTGGGCAGAATGGGCCAAAATCGAGGTCGCCCACCTGCGCGGTGAGCCTTACCAACTGCCGGAATCGCGCGCCAACTACGCCGGGGTGATTAACTGCCTGGCTCGCCAGGAATACCCAGATCTATCCGCTTACAATGACCCCGAAGTCGTCTGGCGCTTGAATAAAAAACACCATGCCGGGTTGATCTTGGCTTCAGCCAGCTCAGATCGCCTGCAATCCCTGCTGGATGAATACAGCCGCCGCTTCGGGGAAGATTTCCTGGCGGTCATGCCGCCGCTGGAGAAGGGGCCTTAGCAGTCATT
>JAGDMX010000505.1 GCA_017860725.1 Chloroflexota bacterium
AGATGCAAAAAGCGCGCCAGGAAGCCGAGGCGGCTAATGAAGCTAAGAGCGCTTTCCTGGCCATGATGAGTCACGAAATTCGCACCCCGATGAATGCTATCATTGGCATGTCAGGTCTTCTGATGGACACACCGCTCAACCCCGAACAGCGTGACTATGCCGACACCATCCGCAACAGCGGCGACGCTTTGCTGACGATCATCAATGATATCCTGGACTTTTCCAAGATCGAAGCTGGAAGAATGGAGCTCGAGGAGCAGCCCTTCGACCTACGCGACTGCGTCGAGAGCGCTCTGGACCTGCTGCGCATGCGAGCTGCGGAAAAGGGGCTCGAGCTGGCCTACCAGATGGAACCCCATCTTCCACAGGCGATTATCGGCGATGTCACCCGCCTACGTCAGGTCTTGATCAACTTGCTCAGCAATTCCGTCAAATTTACAACCGAGGGCGAAGTTGTTCTGTCAGTCAGCCTGGCAGGGGAGGACACGGAGACACGGGGCGATAGAGACGCGAAGACCGTCTCCGTGTCTCCGCGTCCCACAATCTCCGCGTCTTCCCTTCGATTCACAGTGCGTGACACAGGTATCGGTATCCCGGCCGATCGCATCGATCGACTTTTCCGGGCTTTCAGTCAGGTGGATGCCTCGACAACCCGGCGCTACGGCGGCACTGGATTAGGCCTGGCAATCAGCAAACGTTTGTGTGAGCTGATGGACGGGGAGATGTGGGCTGAATCGCCCGCACCGCCGCCTATAGGTGGTGAGACTCGGCGTGGCGGGCCGGGAGCGGCGTTCTATTTCACCATCCAGGCAGCTGCTGCTCCAGAAATAAAGACCTGGCCGCATTTAACCGGTGAGCAGCCCGCCTTGGCGGGTAAGCGTTTGTTGATCGTCGATGACAACCGCACCAACCGCCAGATCCTTCTCGCGCAGACCCGCGCCTGGGGCATGCTGCCGCGCGACACGGATTCCCCTCCCGAAGTATTGCGCTGGCTGGAGCGTGGGGACCCATTCGATCTGGCGATCCTGGATATGCAGATGCCTGAGATGAGCGGGGTCGAGCTGGCCTGCGAAATGCATAAGCTGCGTTCAAAAGAATCATTGCCACTTCTACTGTATTCCTCCTTAGGCAGCGAGGATCAGAATGACTGCGGACCCGAATTCGTTGCCCACCTGACTAAACCGGTGCATCCTTCGGTATTGTTCGATGCGTTAATCAGTCTGTTTTCCACAGCGTCAGAGACGGCCACCGCACCGAAAACCCGTCCTACGCAGCTCGATCCAGACCTGGCACAGCGCCGCCCACTGCGTATATTGCTGGCTGAAGATAATACGGTTAACCAGAAGCTGGCGCTGCGCCTGCTTTCACAAATGGGCTATCGCGCTGACACAGCCGCGAATGGCCTGGAAGCAATCGCAGCCCTCGAGCGACAGGCGTATGATGTGATCTTGATGGATGTGCAGATGCCCGAGATGGACGGGTTGGAAGCCACGCGCCAGATCTGTGCCCGTTGGCCCAAGGCGGAGCGCCCAACAATTATCGCCATGACCGCCAACGCCTTGCAAGGCGACCGTGAGGCCTGCCTGGCAGCCGGAATGGACGATTACATAGCCAAGCCGATCCGGGTGGAGGAGCTTGTGAATGCGCTGATGAGGGCGTGATTCAGTCTTTACGCTCGTCTGCCCAGTAACCGCGCGCTAACGTGCCCTCCGGAGTCGCTCGGTAGTTCCCATCCAGGCCGATCGGCGAAGAAATGACCTCGTTACTGCCATCGTATTGAGTGCGCAAAATCGCCTCGGCGGTTTCGTTAAAATCTACCCCAAGTGTTTTGATGTTCGCCGCATTCTGTCCAAATGTGTACGTCTTTCCCGTAATCGCCCTGGCAGTCTCGGGCAGTGCTTCAACCGGTCCGGGTGCGGATGGCTTTGCAATTTCGGCTAACGTCGCCTCTAACGCGGCAACTCCGGTTGGGTTTTCTGGCAGCGGTTTGGTCAAGTCTACGACCGCTGGAATCAGATGCGGATCGACCTCCGTCTCGTAGTCGAAACCGCCGCCTGTAGTGACTACAACAACATTCATGGCCGGCTCGACTTTGATGGATTGACCGGCACGCCCCGAGGCCCCGTAGCCGCTTTCCCATAGCCACCAGCCGTAACCGTAACCATCCCCATCACCGAAATCGCTGGTGTACTTGACCGAGTCCTTCACCCAAGCTTTCGGGACAATCTGCTTGCCATCCCAGACGCCGTTGCTCAGCCATAAATAACCAAGCTTGGCTGCATCGGCTGGCTTCAAGTGCAAATCGCCCCAGCCGCGCGTGACGCCCTGTGGGTCCGCCTCCCAAAAGTATTCGTGGATGCCCAACGGCTCGAACAGGTTTTGACGGGCAAATTCGAGCTCCGTCATCCCGGTTGCTTTTTGTAAGATGGCCGAAAGCAGGTGCATGCCGGGGCTATCATAACAATTCTGCGTTCCTGGTTCTGCGACCATTTTGCGATCCAGCGCGTATTGCACCCAGTCCGGGCTGTCCATCATAGCTTGGACAGTAGGTATATCACCCGGCAGACATCCGGATTCAAATCCATTCCTCATGCTGACCAGATCCCTGACAGTCATGCGCTCTTTGCGGGCGTCCCGGTTGGCGATCGTGTGTTCGGGGAAGAAGGACAATACAGGCTGGTCGAGCTTAAGTTTGCCCTGGTCTGCTGCAGAAGCCAGGTCGTGTAAATTGGCGCTCTGGTAGGGTTCAAAGGCGGCATCCAGTAGAACGGCGCCGTTGCGGATGACCATTAAATTGTCGATCTGGGAATTCTGTTTTTGGATCGCCTGCAACCCCTCCGTCAGCTTGACCGAGTCCAGCCCGGCTTGCTCGGGCGTGCTGGTACGCCAACCCTGAGTGGGCCAGTAGGCCGGGCTGGAAACTTGATTCGACTTCATCAGTCGAGGTACAAACACCACTGCCAGTAACGCACGTACGGCAACGGAGATCACGCCGATTATAATAATCCGGGTACGCATGGTTGAGCTTGCCTCCATAGAGGATTAATAAATCATTAACACGCCCTCTATAGGATACCTCTATAAATTAAAAAGTCAAGCGCGGATTAATGAGAGTGTTGAAAA
>JAGDMX010000241.1 GCA_017860725.1 Chloroflexota bacterium
GGGTTCTTTCAATCCAGTGGCTGGCCAACCAAAGATCGGTTGGCTTAAAAGGCCAAAAGCCCTAAAACGATTCTTCCATCCAGTGGCCCGCCGGTTTTTACTAGTCCATTGGACGATAATTGATATAAGCACATTGGATGCTTTAAAAAATCTGTCTTCAAGTAATTATTAAAATTCGTTCAATTTGAGGCTGTCGACCGAATAGATCCCGAATCGGACGAGACTAGCTTTACATCAAAGCCACAGTATCTCGAAATGCTAAACTCTAAATGGCAGCCCAGAGAAAAAGACCTATAAGCAAGGGGTTATATTCTTCTTGTTCCTTTTGTTTTTGATCTTTTATTGGGTCACTTTTTGTAGCAAAAAGTGACCCCTGATAAAGGCATTGTTGTATAAACTACAAAAATGGATGATCCTGTTATTCATTTGTCTGCCAGTACAACCACCGGCTTATCGTATTGGCTGCCGGTCTTAGTGTCTTTATTCACCATTTGCCTGGTTACCTTTCTGGTGCTGGCGCAGATGACGCCGCCAGCTGTCGTCCCTGCCTCAGCCCCTTCCACGGCCTTCTCGGCTACGAGAGCGTATGAGCACCTGAAAACCATTGCACGCTCGTCGCACCCTACCGGCTCACCGGAAAACGCCCAGGTACGCGGATATCTTTTTAACCAGTTGTCTGCTCTTAGCCTTCAGCCCGAAATTCAGACCAGCACCAGTGTCTATAACGACACAGGCAAGTGGGGTGTGTCTGGGCCGCGAGGGCTGGAAACCACCCCTGACACATGGAGCATTGCTGGAACTACCGTTAATAATATAATCGCTCGCATCCCTGGGACAGCCAGCACGGGCATTATAGTTCTAAGTACCCATTATGACTCGGTGCCATTCGGTCCTGGAGCGAGCGACGCTGGTGCAGGCGTTGCTGCCATCATCGAAACTGCCCGCGCCCTCCGGGCCGGTCCACCGCTGCGCAATGATGTGGTCCTACTGCTCACTGATGGCGAGGAAATCGGGTTGATGGGTTCGCAAGCATTTGTGAAAAATCACCCGTGGATGGCGGATGTTGCTCTGGTGTTCAACCTGGAGGCTCGCGGAAGCAATGGTGTAAGCCTGATGTATGAAACCAGCCCGAATAATTCCTGGCTAATCGGCGAATACGCCCGGGCAGCTAAGGATCCGGTCACCGGATCGGTCGCTACGGATGTCTACCGATTGATGCCCAACAGTAGTGATCTGACGACCTTTCTGCAGGCTGGGAAGCTGGGGATGAACTTCGCTTACAGCGAGAACTGGTCTGATTACCATACTACCCACGACAGCCTGGAAGACTTGGATGTGCGCAGTCTGCAGCATCACGGTGACAATTTATTGGCGCTGGCGCAACATTTCGGTACCCTTGACCTGGCCGCCGGCTCAGGCGAGGATGCAATATTTTTCTCCGTGCTGCGCCTGGCGGTAATCCACTATTCTAGAGGTTGGGCGCTGCCGTTGATGGTCATCGCATCCGTAGTTTTCATCATCGTGTTCGGATTGGGACTGCGGAGGGGAAGGCTCACACCACGCGGCCTGGCCATGGGTGTCATGGCGGTGCTCTTCTCGATGGGGGCAGTGGCATTGACCGCCTACCTGGCAGTACAAGGGTTAGATTTATTGAAGAGCGGCGAACTGCAGGTTGGAATGGGAGGCACCTATCATGTCGAGCAATATGAGCTCGGGTTGTTAGCAATTTACCTGGGCCTCACTGCAACGATCTACGCCCTCTTTCAGCGCCGGGTAAGCTCTGCTGAGTTAGCTGGAGGCGCCTTAACCTTCTGGCTTGTGCTCACCATAGGCAGTACATTGATCCTCCCTGGCGCCAGCTACCTCTTCCTTTGGCCGCTACTGGCGGGTCTGATTGTACTTGGCCTGGTCTGGGCTGCCACCCAGCCGTTGAATGCGCTTCAACGGTTCCTTGTTCTGATACCGGTGACTACCGGCCTGATCCTGTTCGGAACCATCATTTACCTGGTACAGAGGATGTTCGGAGTGGGCATATATCCTGTTGGAGGGGTAATGTGTGTCCTGCTCATGACCCTGGCGTTTCCCTACCTGGACTTCCGTGCCCTGCCGCGTGCCTCGGTTTGGGCGGCGGGCACGGTACTTACTGGTATCCTTCTCTTAGTTTGGGTAGGTTTCACCACTGGGTACAATGCTGACTGGCCACGTCAGAATTTCCTGTTTTATAGCATGAATGTAGACACGGGAAAGGCCTCCTGGGTTGCTGCAGCAAACCTGCCGGAGGATGATACGCTGTCCCCCTGGTTGGGGTCTGCACCCAGGGATGGGACCATGACGGATGTTTTCCCCGGATCGTGGGAAGAGCATGTATGGACCAACGCTGCACCGGCATTGAACCAACCCGGACCTGTGATTACGGTGTTGGAAGACAAAACTGAAGCTGGTGTACGCTACCTACGGCTGAACCTGCGTTCGCCGCGAGGCGCCTGGGCTGTGATGTCAGATATCACAGCAGAAGGCGCGATCCTGGAAGGTGAGCTGTATGGGGAGCACTACAGCAGAGAGACGCCTCGAGACAACTTGTTTTTCAAGGTAATTGCCCTACCACCAGAAGGAGCGGAGATCGGAATCAAACTTCTTCCCAATACTCCAGTCACCATCCGCCTTGCGGACGTCAGCCTGGAATTGCCGCCCCTTGGCAATCGCGCTGGCCTTTATGCATTGCCTCTGCGAACCGGCTTCGGCGGTGGACATGGTGTCGATGGGATGACTCTGCTCCATAGAGTTTATAGGCTGTATTGATGGGGCTCCTAAAAATCTTCCAAGCGCTGAGGAGTATATACAATGATGGAGAAGCGATTTAAAAGTGAGATCGCCAGGCTGACAATGAGCGATCTCGGCCGCAGATCCCTCGCGCCTTGACAGGTCTACCACCAGATTTATTAAGTCCGGCAGTAAGTGCAGCTTCGTCCCAAAGGGACACCGTCACTAGTGACACCGCTGCCTTGGGGGGGGTTATAAGCTGCGGAGAGGGTGGGTGTCCTCTTCACAGTGGGTATATTTACAACTAGACATCACTTGATGTTAAACGACAAACAGGTCTTTTTAAGGTATGGAAAGGTGAAATGCGCGATAATATGAGTACAATCTTGCACGGCAGCTGTCGAGCCAGGCTGCTGAGCCCCATGCTTGCCCTCGTTGTTCCTGCATCCAAGTCTGCTCAATGAATGTAATAGGAGTGAATCCGATGTCCTCAGGATTCCTCATTTACAGTTCCACCGGCTTCGTGGGCGATGCCATCGCACGCCTGGCTATGCAGCGCGGTTTACGGCCGGTGATCGCCGGACGAAACGTTGCCCGAGTCGAAGCTCAAGTGGCTTGGCCTGGAATGCCCCGAGCGTATAAAGGTCATGGTCTTGATGCTCCCCGGCACCGCCTGGGAAACACGGATTGCCCAGGCCCGGCGTTACCGGCTTCAGGCACTGATCGGTCTCCTAGTCGAGGGTAGTGGGTTATCTCGGGCAATTAGCCGCAATATAGGTCGTTTCATCCCAGCCTGGATGGTGAATCAGGCAGGCGCACAGGTGCTCTCCGCTTATACGATTGGACTGAAAACCATGAAACGCCGGACGCTGTGGAATCTGTTTCGCGGCGTAGCGAGCAGCGATCTACCGCCGCGCGAGCGCCTGAGCGCCCTGGCAGGCATCCCCAGCCTGATCGTTTCCTGGGTCGGCGATCGAACTCACCCGGTGTCTTCTGCTGAGGAGTTGCACCCTTCGCTGCTTTCTCTTCTCTGCGCCTTGTCCTCCGGAGAGATGTCGTGGAAAAGGATGAAGAATCTATCCAGATTGACCTGGCAACCCTGACCGGCCTGGTGAGGGTGGCCTGCCATAATCCCCGGCTCGTGGTTCATGACTGGCAAGCCCAGCGCCTGCACGGCGGTTTTCAGCTCAATTCCTCCATTTACCACCTGCAGGGACATGCGCTGGAAGCCGGGAATCGCCTGCCCTGGTCTCTGGTGCTAAAAGTCATCCGACCGGACCCGATCTATGCTGCTCCACAAGAATATCGCTATTGGAAACGGGAGGCACTGGCTTACCAATCCGGTTCGCTGAACGACCTGACCGGTCCGGTGGTTGCGCCGCGCTGCTACGATGTTTGTGCCCAGTCAGATGGCTCCCAGTGGATTTATTTAGAAGATATTCACGCAGACAGCGGTTCATCCTCCTGGTCCATGGAACAATATGCGAAGGTTGCCCGCTGCCTGGGCGAATACAACGGTGCCTACCTGGCAGGGCGTCCTCTCCCGCAGGCAGGATGGATTGCGCGAGACTGGCTGCGTAATTATCTGGAGCATGCCACACCGGCAGTGGATTTCGTCCGCGCGCATCCGCATGACCCACTGATTCAGAACATATTTCCGGGAAACACCCTGTCCCAGATCCTGGCTTTCTGGGACCTGCACCCCACCCTCCTGAATAAGCTGGATGCTCTCCCCCAGACGTTTTGCCACCAGGATGCATTCGACCGCAATGTATTTCTGCGCGGTGGGCAGATCGTGGCAATCGATTGGGGCTACGCCGGCATTGCTCCGGTTGGGTCCGAGCTGGCGCCGCTCATCGCGGCTGCGATCGGGATGGGCAGCTTTCCTGCCAGCCGGGCTCGGGAACTGGACGCTGCCTGCTTCACGGCCTATTTGGAAGGGCTGCGCCAGGCTGAATACCAGCCGGATGCCAGGCAAGTCCGCCTGGGATTTACGCTCACACTCGGGTTGAGGTATCTCCTCGGGAACACGGTGGGAGAGACGATTCCCTCGCTGCTTGACCAGGAGCGGCGCGAGCGACTTTTCGAGAACGTCCCTGTACCCGATACTGAGAATGTGAAAAGCGACCCCGACAATGTTGCCTACTACCAGGGTCTTGTATTTGAGCTGCTCAGACAGCTCGGATCTGGATTCACCCTCCGGCTGCTGAGGCGCACGTTGAGCTATATGGTCCGGTTACGGTCCAAAAACCCTGATCGGGCTGCTTCCCTGCGCTCCTTACCGAGCGTCGAATTCCATGCCGGCGATCTCGCCCAGCCCGGCAGCCTGCGTGGCTGCGCAGGTGGCTGTTCAATCGTCTACCACTTAGCCGCGAAAATGCACGGTTCCGATTGGGCTTCCTCGCGCGCGGTGAATATCACTGGAACCCAGGCGTTAATCGACGAATCGTTCCGGGCAGGCGTGGACCGTTTCGTTTATGCCAGCACTATCGGTGTGTATGGCCTCGCCAAGGATGACCCGATCACCGAAGAGACCCCCTGGACGGAATACAACCTGCCGTATTTCACTACCAAGCAAGAGGCTGAGCGAATCGTGTGGAAGTCATACGACCGGCTCCCGGTCGTGGTTGCCCGCATCGGCGATGCCATCGGGCCGGGACAAACTTTCTGGAGTATTACCCTCCTCGAAATAGCGAACCGTGGCTTATTGAAGCTGCCGTTAGATTCGCAAACTGGAACCCTCAATCCGATCTACATCGATAATTTGATCGACGCCCTGCTTCTGCTGGGAACTCACCCCACTGCACCCGGGCAGATTTTCAACGTGGTGGATGGCTTCCCCATTCGCTCGAGCGATTACTTCCGCTTTATTCATAAAATCGTCGGGAAAAAGGCAACCGCCTTGCCCTTCTTCCTGGTGAAAGGCGGGGCCACTGTTCTGATGTGGCTGGAAAAGCTGCAAGGCCGGGAACCCATGACTTCTCCGACAGCCCTTCTGTACCAGTATCGCAAAGGAAAAATCTACCCGGAGAAGATGAAGACTCTCCTGGGCTGGTCCCCCGCCATCTCAAAAGAAGAAGCCTTCCGCCGCACAGAAGATTGGCTGCGCCAGCAAGGTTATCTGAAGTAGCCTGACCTGTGATAGAAATGAAGGGCAAGTGTCCTCATGTACCTTGAAGTCCTTTCCTGCCAGCCGGTATCCAACCCCCCCAACCCCCCTGCCTGGAGTCGGATTTACCCTGCGGCTGCTGAGGCGCACATTGATCTATCTTGTCCGGTTGCGGTTCAAATAGAAAGGAGCGGGGTCTCCCCATGAACATGGAAAAATTCACTCTACCCTATCCGCTGCGCCTGCTCAATACCCTCGGCGCGGGGCTGCGGGCGATGCGCCTCCCGATCTTTGATTTAAAAGAAGAAACTCTCTTACGGGCAGCCAGCAAGCAGACTGGCCTGTCAGATTTTGGCGATCCTTATTTTCGGGAGGGTT
>JAGDMX010000038.1 GCA_017860725.1 Chloroflexota bacterium
CAGGCGCGCAAAGAGCTGCGGGCAGCCAACGAATACATCTGGGCGTTGCGCGACATATCTTTCGATGTGCATAAAGGCGAGGTGCTGGGCATTGTCGGGCGCAATGGCGCTGGCAAGAGCACCTTGTTGAAAATTCTATCGCGCGTGACCGAGCCGACTGCCGGTACCGCCGAAATCCATGGTCGGGTAGGCTCCTTGCTGGAAGTGGGCACCGGTTTTCACCCCGAGCTCACCGGCAGAGAAAATGTTTACTTGAACGGAGCAATCCTGGGGATGGCGCGCACTGAGATTGACCGCAAGTTTGATGAAATTGTGGCTTTCTCAGAGGTGGAGAAATTCATCGATACACCGGTGAAACGCTACTCTAGTGGGATGTACCTGCGCCTGGCATTTGCTGTGGCGGCCCACCTGGAGCCGGAGATCCTGGTAGTTGATGAGGTGTTGGCGGTTGGCGATGCTGAGTTCCAGCGTAAATGCCTGGGTAAAATGAGTTCGGTGGCTAATGAGGGCCGCACCGTGCTATTTGTCAGTCACAATATGTCGGCTGTTCTGCGTTTGACTCAGGAGACCATCGTGTTGGACAAAGGACATCTGGTTATGCGCGCCCCGACGCCGGCTGCGGTGGACTATTACCTATCATCCGGCTATGCCCAAATTGGGGAGCGAGTCTATGAGGCAGACGAAATCCCCGTTGAGGCGGCTCCGTTCAGGCCGGTGGCGATGCGCCTGCGCGACGGACAAAATCGGGTAGTCAATACAGTTCGTTCGGTTGATCCGGTTACGATTGAGATTGAATACTGCCTGGACGCGCCGGTGACCGGCCTGCGGGTAGGCCTGTACATGATGACTACCCACGGTGAATATGTTTTCACCTCATTTGACACCGACGATCCGCAGATGTTTGAGCATTACCGGGTGCGACCGGCAGGGCGTTATTACAGTCGCTGCCTGATCCCCCCCGATTTCTTGAATGAAGGGCGATATGTTGTAGGCATGAACGCCAGCTCGTATCGCATCCGCCGCTATTTTCATGATGAGCAATCGATGACTTTTACCGTGGACGCCTCCGGCGCTCCGGGCATGCAGTGGCTAGAGCAGCGGATGGGGCCGGTTCGCCCGCGGCTGGAGTGGAAGATTGAGGAGAATCATCAGTGAACCGGTCTGGTAAGCGTTTGATCAAGCAGGTGTTAGGAGAACTGCCTTATACCGCTGAGCTGTACTGGCAATTACGCCAGCAAGGAAAGCCGGTCAGCAAAAGCTTTTCGCTGCGAGCGGTAGAGAAGGGATTACCCGTATGGTTGGAGCAGTCCGGGGCTGCCCGTCAGGAGGCGCAAGGTGGTCAAAACATATTCTTCTTTAGCACGCTGCGCTACTGGATTGAGCATGCCACCCTTACCGCTCTGGCATTGGCCGGGTTGGGGCACGATGTGACTCTGGCCTACCTGCCCTATGCAAACTGGCAAAAGCCGATCAATTCCTTTGACTTACGCCGTCAGAACGCCTATGCCCAAAGCGTCCTGCAGCGCACCAGGCCGTTGCTGGATCCTGTGTCTCTATTAGATGTCCGGCCGCCCAATCAGGCATTACCGGAGCAGCTTCAAGAAAAGATTGCGGAAGTGAGTCTGCGTGATGTGCAGTACACCCTGCAGGTCGAAGATGTCAGCCAGGATAGCGACCTGTACCGGCTGCGCATGGAGCGTAACACACAGGCAGCCAAAGCGGCACTTTACTGGCTATCAACGCATCACCCGGATGTGGTAATCACCCCCAATGGGATGATCTTCGAGATGGGAGTGATTTACCAGGCGGCCAGCTACCTGGATATCCCGGTCGTCACCTACGAGTTTGGCGAGCAACGTGGGCGAATCTGGCTGGGCTATAAAAACGAGGTGATGCTGCAGGATACAGACACGTTATGGGAGCGATACAAAGACACTCCCTTGACCGAGGCTCAGCTTGAAAAAGTGCGTACTCTATTTGCCTCACGCCAACAGGCCAGTCTATATGAAAACTTCTCCCGCCGCTGGCAGGGTGCGCCGAGCCAGGGAGGTCAGCAAGCCCGAGCGACCCTGAACCTGGATGCGCGTCCGCTAGTAGTACTGGCCGCTAATGTAATCGGCGATAGCCTGACCCTCGGACGGCAGGTTTTTAGCCAGAGCATGACTGAGTGGCTGAAGCGCACTGTCCGCTTTTTCGCCGGGCGCAGTGATGTTCAACTGGTGGTACGTATCCACCCAGGCGAGCGGTACATGAAAGGCCCATCCGTTGGCGACACACTGTTGGAGGAGATCCCACAGTTACCGGACAATATCCACTTGATCGGAGCCAATGATCCGATCAACACCTATGACCTGGTTGAAATTGCCGATTTGGGGCTGGTTTATACGACGACGGTGGGCATGGAGATGGCGATGAGTGGCGTGCCGGTGGTAGTGGCCGGGCGGACGCATTACCGCGCACGGGGATTTACTTACGATCCGAACTCCTGGGAATCCTATTACCAGCTTCTGGATTTAATTTTGCAGAATCCACGCCAATATTTGCTCACCCAGGCGCAAGTGGATCAATCCTGGAATTATGCCTATCGCTTCTTCTTCGACTATCCTCTCCCATTCCCCTGGCATCTGCTGAACTTTGGAACCGAGCTGGAAAGCTGGCCGATGAACCGGGTGCTTTCACTCGAAGGCCAGGTATTGTTTGGGAACACCTTCCGTCACCTGGCGGGCATCCCGGCGGTTATGCAAGACGACATGAATGCCGAAATGAATATGGCTCAAGCGCCCATTGACAACACGGATGGAATGCAGCTTGGGCAGTCTACAGTCAAGGGGGTGACATGAGCGAGGTGAAACAGGAGGTACGCCAGTTTTACGATCAGGTTGGCTGGTCGCTGGTGGGCGAGGATATTTACCAGAATGCGCGCTACGAAGATTTGCGCCCGGTATCACGCGAGTATATTCATCGTTGCCACCTGCGAGTAGGGCGGCACCTGAAAAAAAAGGGGCGCTTCATATTGGATGCCGGTTCCGGGCCGATCCAATATCCCGAGTATCTCGAATACTCGCAGGGTTATCAGTATCGTGTTTGCGCTGATATTTCCATCACTGCGCTGTGCGAGGCGCGCAAGCGGATCGGCTCACACGGATTGTACGTTGTCAGCGATGTGGCTAATTTACCTTTCAAAGCGGATGCTTTTGACGGTGTGGTGTCACTGCATACCATCCACCACCTGCCGGAGGATGAGCACTTGCAGGCATATGGGGAGCTATACCGGGTGTTAATGCCTGAGAGCAGTGCTGTTGTGGTTAACGGCTGGCCTGCTTCGACCTTGATGAGCTCGTTTGAACCGCTGGTGCGGCTTTCAGTACGCTTGCGTAACCTGTTCCGCCGGTTGGCAGGAAAAACGGATGCTCGCGTGGAGCAGGATACGCCGGGAGAGAAACTTAAAAAGGGAGCCAAAGATGGCTGTCCCAAGGGGACTTTCACCAATCGGCACGATTATGCCTGGGTGATGGAGGAGGTAGGCGGCCGGATGCCGGTGGAAATTTTTGTCTGGCGTAGTGCCAGCGTGCGTTTCCTGCGCAGCCTGATCTACCCCTGGCTGGCAGGTCGTTATTGGCTGCGCCTGCTGTACCGGCTGGAAGAGCACAATCCGAAGCACTACGGACAGGTGGGTCAGTATCCCTTGATTGTCATCCGTAAAAATGGTGCTGGCTCAGCCGTTCAAGAAAAAACAGGCGGCTAGTTTGCAGGGAGATGGAGAAAAGATGAACTGGACGGATAAAATAGTGCTGGTTACGGGGGGCACTGGCTCATTTGGGAAGAAGTTTATCGAGATCATGCTGCGCGATTATCATCCCGCCAAGCTGATTATCTTTAGCCGTGATGAGCTGAAGCAGCATGAGATGCGTGACAGCGGCTTTGACCACCCCAGCCTGCGCTACTTTATCGGTGATGTGCGGGATGTCGAGCGCCTGCGGCGGGCGATGCACAGCGTGGATGTCGTGATCCATGCCGCCGCGCTGAAACAGGTGCCGGCTTGCGAATATAACCCAATGGAAGCGATCAAGACCAATATCCTGGGAAGCAGCAACGTGATCGAGGCTTCCCTGGATGCCGGTGTAAAAAAAGTGATGGCCCTCAGTACGGATAAGGCTGTTAACCCGGTTAACCTGTATGGCGCAACCAAGCTGGCAGCAGAGAAGCTTTTTGTACAGAGCAATGCCTACGCAGCCGGGACATCGACCCGCTTTAGCTGCGTGCGGTATGGCAATGTTGTCGGCAGTCGAGGCAGCGTCATCCCAATATTTATTAAGCAGCGCCAAAATGGCAAGCTGACCATCACGGACGAGCGGATGACACGTTTCTGGCTGACCTTGGAACAGGGCGTCAGGTTTGTCATTCACTGCACGGAGCAGATGCAAGGCGGCGAAGTATTCGTGCCGAAGATCCCTTCTACCCGGATTGTAGACCTGGCACGTGCCATTGCGCCTCAGGCGGATTTGGAGGTGATCGGTATCCGACCTGGTGAGAAGTTGCACGAAGTTCTGATTAACGATGATGAAGCCCGTTCCACGATTGAGGTGGACGACATGTTTGTTGTCCAACCCTCAGCATCACTGTGGTTCGGGCACGATTGGCAAAGCCGGGGCCGCTCACTGCCGGATGGTTTCCGCTACGGCAGCGAGAATAACCCACATTGGCTGACAATGGAAGAAATTCAGGAGATTATCACTGCGTTTGAAGTAACGCACGCATCCGAAACCTAGGAGGTTCCATCATGCGGATCCTCGTCACCGGTGCCAGCGGTCTGCTAGGCTTGAATCTGGCTCTGGAGGCGAGCGAGGAGCACAAGGTATTTGGGCTGGTTAATCACCAGCAGGTACGGACGGAGGCATTCACCGTACTGCAAGGCGATTTATTAGCCTCAGGAACCATAGAGCGCATCCTCGATCAGACCCAGCCTGAATGGGTCATCCACTGCGCAGCAATGGCAGTGGTAGACGCCTGCGAGAGTGAACCTCTCCGGGCGCGCAAACTGAATAGCGAAATCCCGGCAGAACTGGCGAGGCATGTCGCCAGGGGCGGAGCGCGCTTGCTGCATGTCTCCACAGATGCAGTGTTCGATGGACAGCGTGGCGAGTACACCGAACAGGATGAGCCCAATCCACTAAGCACCTACGCCCGCACCAAGCTGGATGGTGAGCGCATGGTAGCGCAGGTTAATCCCGAAGCGATCGTTGCGCGTGTCAATTTGTTCGGTTGGAGTTTATTGGGCAGGCGCAGTCTGGGCGAATTCTTTTTCTACAACCTGACCGCCGGGAAAAGGGTGATGGGATTTACGGATGTGTATTTTTGCCCGTTGCTGGTCAACGATTTAGCCGGGATTTTTCTCAAAATGCTGTCTCTCGAACTGAGCGGCTTATATCATGTCGTCAGCAGCGAGTGCCTGAGCAAATACGAGTTTGGCATGCGCATCGCACGCCGGTTCGGGTTGGATGGGAGCCTGATTACCCCGACCTCGGTGGAGCATGCTGGATTGCAAGCAGTGCGCTCCCCAAGGCTCACCATGCACACGGACAAATTAGCCGGCTCGTTAGGAGAGGCACCGCCAGACATCGATTCTGGGATTGAGCGCTTCTACCAATTATATTTAAAAGATTATCCAGGACGATTGAGGCAGATGACTGCAGGAGAATAGACCATGGAGATTCAGATTGGCTCTCACAAGATTGGTGAGAACTACCCCACATATTTCATTGCCGATATCGCCGCCAACCACGACGGCGACCTGGAGCGTGCCAAAATGCTGATCCGTCTGGCGAAGAATGCCGGAGCAGATGCGGCTAAATTCCAAAACTTCCGCGCCCCGCAAATTGTCTCCGATTATGGTTTTCAGTCGATGGGTGGGCAGGTCTCTCATCAGGCGACCTGGAAGAAATCCGTTTTCCAGGTGTACCAAGACGCCTCGATACCGTTCGAATGGACGCCCATCCTCAAGGCGGAATGCGACCAGATTGGCCTCGACTACTTCTCTTCCCCTTATGACTTTGGCGCTACCGATATGCTGGATCCCTATATCCCGGCATATAAGATTGGCTCAGGCGAAATCGACTGGCTGGAAACCCTGGAGTATATGGCGCGCAAGGGTAAGCCAGTGATCATTGCCAGTGGGGCATCCACAATCGGAGAAGTACAGCGCGCCGTGCATACCATCCTGGCGATCAACCCGCAGCTGGTGCTGATGCAGTGTAATACCAACTACACTGCCAGCCTGGAAAACTTTGATCACATTCACCTACGGGTATTGAATACCTACCAGACGATGTTCCCGCAGGTAATTCTGGGCCTTTCGGATCATACACCCGGACTTGCAACCGTATTGGGGGCGGTGACGCTGGGGGCGCGCGTGATCGAAAAGCATTTTACCGACGATAACAACCGCGTCGGACCGGACCACAAGTTTGCCATGAATCCGCTGAGCTGGGCCGACATGGTGGCGCGCACGCGCGAGCTGGAGCGCGCCTTAGGCTCGGCAGATAAGTTTGTGGCAGGCAACGAGCAGGAAACGGTGATTGTCCAGCGCCGCTGCCTGCGGGCTAGGCGCGATATCCGTACTGGCGAGGTGTTTACCCGTGAAATGATCGATGTGTTGCGCCCGGCATCACCTGGCGCCATTCTGCCGCCATACATCCCGGAAGTTGTTGGCACACACGCCATCGTAGATATCCCCAAAGGCAAGGAGCTGCGCTGGACGGACTTGGGTTGATTGCTACAATCCGGTGCGCTCGAATTCACTCTACAATCTGTGATCACCCGTGACTCGCATTCTGTATTTCACGCGCGAATATACCACCCATGACCGCCGCTTTCTGTCGGCGATCGTCGGAGCAGGCTATCAGGTTTTCTATATGCAATTAGAGCAGCGCGGGCATATCCTGGAAGAACGAAAGCTACCTGCCGGGGTCGAGCGCCTCGATTGGGCTGGGGGAAAGCAGCCATACCGAACAGAAGAACAGCATCGATTGGTTGCTGATTTAGAGCGGGTGATCCAGGAAGTCCAGCCAGATTTGATCCAGGCAGGCCCAATGCACCTATCGGCCTACCTGGCAGCCCGCACCGGCTTCCAGCCGCTGCTCAGCATGTCGTGGGGTTATGACTTGCTTTATGAGGCTCAACGTTGTGTAGAAAGTCAGAAAGCCATCCGTTATACACTGCAACACAGCGCCGCGATGGTGGGGGATTGCGACACGATCCGCAAGCTGGCGATCACTCATGGGATGGCAGACGAACGTATTGTCACCTTCCCGTGGGGGGTTGATCTGATGCATTTTTCACCGCAAATAGACGCCGGGCAAGAGAGACAGGCTCAAGCAATCTCGGCAGATCCAGCATCACCTTTTACACTGCTTTCGACACGCGGTTGGGAGCCGATTTATGGCGTCGATATCCTGGCGGAGGGATTTGCCCAGGCGGCGCGGGAGCGCCCGGAGCTGCGTTTGGTGATGCTGGGCAACGGCTCGCAAGGGCCGGAATTGCGGCAGATTTTCCGGCGGACGGGCGTTCTAGAGCGGGTAAGCTTTCCTGGGCAGGTTGGTTACGCCGATCTACCGGCTTATTACCAGGGGGCCGATCTGTATGTCAGCGCCTCGCACAGCGATGGCACTTCCATCTCTCTATTGGAAGCGCTGGCCTGCGGCACTCCCGTCCTGGTATCGGACATCCCCGGTAATCGCGAATGGATCACACCGGGTGTTGAGGGTTGGTGGTTCCCGGATGGTGATGCTGAAGCGCTCTGCCAGATGATTTTGCAGGTGGTAGAGCTGCGTCGACGCCTGCCCGAGATAGGCCGGTCTGCCCGCCAGCTTGCAGAGCGGCGCGCTGATTGGGGCCAAAATTACCCGCTGCTGTTCCAGGCTTATCATATTGCCCTGGCAGGCAAGAATAAACTCGACAGATTAGCGTGAAACCTCGCATTGTAGCAATTATCCAGGCGCGTATGGCAGCCTCTCGCTTGCCGGGCAAAGTCCTGCTGGAGATCGAGGGGCGTCCGATGCTGGCATGGGTGGTTGAGCGTACCCGCCGGGCAGCGACGATTGACGAGGTGGTGGTGGCGACCACCGATAGCCCGGCAGACGACGCAGTAGAAGATTACTGCCTGGATCAAGGATACGCGTGTTTCCGAGGCAGCCAGTACGATGTTTTGGATCGCTATTATCAGGCCGCCCTGCAGTACAAAGCCGATGTGATCGTGCGTATTACTGCCGACTGCCCGTTGATCGATCCGGGTGTGATGGACGCGACGGTAAGGGCTTTTCTGGGACTTCCGGTCGACAGCGATTTATGGTCATCCACCGATGGGCCGTATGATTTTGTGGCCAACCGGTTGCCCCCGCCCTGGAAGCGCACCTACCCGATCGGGTTGGACACCGAGGTTTGCTCTATCCAGGCGCTGGAAACCGCCTGGGCAGAAGCCAAAGAACCGCACCAACGCGAGCATGTGATGCCGTTTTTTTATGAGCAGCCCGAGCGTTTTCGCATCCTGCATCTCACCCACGACCCGGATTTCGGCGATTTACGCTGGACAGTGGATACCCCTGCTGATATGGAGCTGGTGCGGCACATCGCTGCCCGCTTCCAGGGCCGGATTGATTTCTCCTGGCGGGAAGTACTGGATCTGTTTACCCATCAGCCACAGCTGGCTGAAATTAACTCCGGTGTTCAGGCCAAGCACTACCGTCAGACCGACTATCGGCACAATGATTAAGCGCAGGATGGTTTAGTCGACTGAGCTTATCAGTAGCCTCGTATGCCCGAAAATGTATCTAACTGTCCATTATGCGGCAGTGACCAGAAGAAATTATTCGACCAACGTCGCTTCAGGGACCAGATGGTACAGAACCAGATATGCCTGAACTGCGGGCTGGTTTTTCAATCGCCGCGCATGACCACCGCCGAGCTGGATGTTTTTTATCAGCAGGAGTATCGCCAGTTATATCAGGGCAGTGAGGGGCCAAATCCTAAGGATCTGGCGGTGCAGCACGGGCGAGCCGAGTCTTTGATTAACTTTGCTCAGGGAAACCTGGCGAAAGTATCCCATCACCTGGATATCGGTTGTTCGGCCGGTCTGTTGCTGGCGGCTTTTGCCAAAGCATATGGCTGCCGTTCGGTCGGGGTGGAGCCGGGGGATGCTTACCGTGAGTTTGCAAAGGGTGAGGGTTTCACGGTGTATCCGGCGCTGGAGACGATCCAGGAAAATGGTCGGGAGCGTTTTGACCTGATCAGCCTGGCGCATGTCTTAGAACACATCGCCAGCCCTGTCCAGTATTTAGCCGCTCTGAGACGAGATTGGTTGACGGCAGATGGATACCTGCTGGTTGAAGTGCCTAACCTGTATTGCCATGATAGTTTTGAAGTTGCACATCTCGTTGCTTACAGCCCTCATAGCCTGACCCAGACCCTGCAGGCTGCTGGTTTCGAAGTCATTGGCTTCAAGCAACACGGCCAACCGCGCTCGCAGGTATTACCTTTGTATTTGACCGCCCTGGCACACCCGGGTTTAAATGCCAGCATACACCAACTAAAGCCCGAGCGGTGGGTAGCGGCTAAGCGTCGTTATGGGTTGATTCACCGACGTCTACTTAGCCGTTTGATGCCACGCCGTGTCTGGCTGCCTGCCGATGCATCTGTGAATACTGGTTTATGACTGCGTTCCTGACCATCTTCAGTGCTCCGAAACCGTTTAGCGACCCGCATATTGGGATGATCCAGCGCAATGCTATCCAGTCCTGGCTTAATCTGGGAGCGGATGTGCGGGTGGTCCTAGTTGGAAAAGAGGCAGGGTTGGCGGAAGCGGCTGTGGAGATGGGCGTTCAGCTCTTGGAAAATGTACGCCGCAATGAGGCAGGCACGCCGCTGGTCAGCTCAATCTTTGAGCTGGCGCGCCAGGCCAGCGATAGCCCGCTAATGGCGTATCTCAATGCCGATATTTTACTTTTGCCCGATTTCGTCCAGGCAGCTCGCCAGGTCTCGAGCCAGGTCAAGGATTTTCTGGTGGTGGGGCAGCGCTGGGATCTGGATGTGCGCCAGCCGGTGGATTTTTCGGATGGCTGGCCAAAACGGCTATGGGCAGAACTGCAGGCGAACGGGAGTTTGCACCTGCCGGCAGGCAGCGACTATTTCATCTTTCCGCGCCATCTGTACATCGATATCCCGGACTTTGCCATCGGCCGCGCCGGTTGGGATAACTGGATGATCTACTATGCCCGCCAGCGGGGGTGGATGGTGGTGGATGGCACCCCGGATATCACCATTATTCACCAAAGCCATGATTACCGCCATCTGCCGGGAGGCAAGGCGCATTACGAGCTGCCTGAGTCGCGCCAGAACGAGGCGCTGGCAGGCGGCTCCGCTAACCTGTACATGGTGTTGGATAGCGACCGGCAACTGCGAGGGGGCAGGCTGCACTCGCCGAAGCTGAGTCGGGTATGGCTACTGCGGCGCGGTGAAATTATGTTGACCCCCTCGGATGGCGCCCGTCAGGGCTGGCGCTGGTCGCTGGCGCGCCGGATGCGGCGGGCGCGCCGTCGCTTGACCGGATCACTATCCTGAAGTCTTTTATCGAATGCGCGTAGGACAGAATCCCGCTAAAGCCATCGATCAGGTGCCACAGCCCGCCCGGGTGACGGTGGCAGTGGTTTGCTACATTCCTTTCCTGAGCGGTTATTACTCTGGCAGCCTGGATGTGTTGCAAGCCTGCCTTCAGAGCATCTGGGAGAATACTCCTCAGCCGTACGATTTGCTGGTATTCGATAATGCCAGCTGTCCGGAAGTCCGGGAATACCTGACCCGGCTTCACACCGATGGGCGTATCCAGTACCTGATCCTGTCCGACAAGAATATCGGCAAAGGCGGAGCATGGAACATGATCTTTCAGGGCGCGCCGGGAGAGATCATCGCTTATGCGGACAGTGACGTGCAGTTTCGCCCAGGCTGGCTGGAACGATCCTTAGAAATCATCGAAACCTACCCCAATGTGGGCATGGTGACGGCCTGCCCGCTGCGCACGCCAGAAAAATTCTACTCCAGCACGCTGGACTGGGCGCGCCAGGAAACCTTAGCCACCCTGGAGCAGGGACAGTTCATGTCCTGGGAGGTTTTCAAGGAACACAATGACAGTCTGGGGGTGGAGGAAGTGACCGCTGCGCAGTGGTTCGATGAAAGTCACGATTGGAGGATGGAGTACCGTGGAATTGTGGCATATGCCGGGGCAGCCCATTTCCAGTTTACTTCCCCCAAGCGGGCGTTGAGTCCGGTTTTCCCGCTTCAGATGGACCGCCCAATGGGTCAGGTGCGGCTGCTGGATCAAATTCTAAATGAAGGCGGTTGCCTGCGGCTTAATACACCCGAAGTGTTAGTGCGCCACCTGGGCAATCGGTTAATTGGCGCGGGGGTAGCCACTCCAGCCCAGAAAGCCAGCAAGACACGCACCAGGGGTTTTTGGGATTTGCCACCTGTCCGACGGGTGTTGATGTGGCTCTATAACCAGGTTTTCAAGCTGTACCACAAGTAGCAGATCAAGAGAAACATGCGCATCGGTCAAAATCCGTCCAAAGTGAAAGGCTCACCGGCTTACACCCCGGCACGTATCGGGGTGGCTTCGCTGACCTATGTGCCGGCGCTGGAAGGTTATTTCCGCGAAGCCTGTGATGTGATTCATGTCCACCTGGAGAGCCTGCGCGCCTCGCTGAATGAGGATTGTGACCTGTGTGTCTTCGATAATGGCAGTTGTCCGGAGGTGATGGATTTTCTGCTGCGCGAGTGGCGACTTGGAAAGATCGACTGGCTGTTTCTCTCGCATCACAACCTGGGCAAGAATGGGGCATTGAACTGGATTTTATCCTCGATGCCGAACGAGTACATTGTTTACAGCGACAGCGACGTGTTTTACCGTAAGGGCTGGTTGGAGAGCAGCCTGGAGATTTTTGCTGCCTTCGAGCAAGCCGGCATGGTCAGCGCCCAGCCCGTGCTCTTCGACTTCCTGCATGGTCAGGGGCGTACGAGGCGGGAGCTGGCAGCGCAGCCGGGTGTACAGCTCACAACTGTCGATCCCGATCCGCAGTTTGTTGAGGAATATTGCGACGGCATCAATGCCTCTCCTGAACTGCGCCAGCAGTTTCGCCAACAGAGCCTGGCGGTTGCGGTCAATACAGCCAGCGGCACCCGTGCCGTGATGAGCGCTACCGATATGCAATTCATGCTAAGGCGGGATATTGCCCGCAAAATGGTGCCGCTGCCGATTGCAGGCGCCCTGACCGGTAAGGATGCCATCGAGATCCCGCGCGGGGTTGAAGCTCTGGGTGGTTGGCTGCTCTCGACAGAAGCGCCGCTGGTGTGGCACATGGGTAATTCCATCAGCGGCAGACCCTTGCCAGAGATCGAAGCCCTGTGGATCGATGAAAGCCATCAGCCGGGGGCAAGCGATCTGGCATCGAAGCGCGAGCCTGTTGGAGAGAACTCCGGGAAAATACGTTTGAAGTACAGGTTGGCGCGCTGGATTCGCCGCTCACCCGGATTGAAGCGCCTGGTGGAGCGCCTGTACGGCGGTTTATTCGGCTTGCTTTATGAAGAGCAGCGCGTCGGTGGGGGGAAACCATGAAACCGGACCTGCTCACACTGTTAAAATGTCCTACCTGCAGCGGGGAGTTGAACGCCTCAACGGATGAGTCTGGGCTGGTGTGTCAGCAATGCGGGCAGATGACCCGGATGCAAACCGGCGTGCCGTTGTTCACCGTGCCACCTGTGCAGATGGTGCCTTCCGAAAAAATTGCTCGCGGCCCGCAGATTGGCACCTGGATGTGGGTGCCGGGCGCGGTGATTTTGCCGACCTGTTCCACGTACGCAATTACCTGGCGCTGGATGTCTATCCCTACCCGGAGGTGGATATCGTTTGCGATCTGACGCAGGCCAATCCCTTCCGGTCGGAGAGCTTCGACGCTATCCTGTTGATGAACGTCATGGAGCATGTATTTGACACGCATACCTTGCTGGCGACT
>JAGDMX010000242.1 GCA_017860725.1 Chloroflexota bacterium
TCGACGCTTGAGCTGCTCTCGATTGAAGCGATGCTCTTATTTACTTCGGCGATAGCATCCAGAGATTCCAAGATGCCACTTCCAATCGCAGTCCTGCGAGCAGTTGTCAAATTTTTCACCGCTTCGCGCAACACTTCCTGGTCGGTTGTTGGTGACTGAACAATTGCTGCAAAGCCAGCGAATGCTACGATCCCGATAGATGTATTAGCGTCCTGCCGGTCAACAAAAGACAGGACTGCAGCCTTGGCTGCTTTCAATCGGTTGGGTGGAATGTCTGTAGAACACATACTTCGGGAAACGTCCACCGCCAGCATGATCGTCGCTTGACCAGAGGGTACGACTACCGTTGCAGTCGGACGGCTAAGCGCCACATTCAAGCTAACCAGTCCCAGTAAGAATAAGCTGAATGGCAGATGCCTGCGCAGCCACGCTGTACGTGGGATTGCATCGCGAACTAATGCCAGGCTGGAATAGCGTACTGTAAACCGCCGGCGGCGACTTAACATCCAAATATATCCCCCAACCATCAATGGAATTAATCCTAGCAGGAGAAGGGCTCCAGGCCATAATAATTCCATCTAATACCTCCATTCATCCAGGCTTGGCTTACTGCGTATCATCCAGGAGCTTACGGCATCCTACCGAACCACAGCAGCATTAGCCCACCACCAATTAACAGGATGACGATGCTAATACCAGCAAAGATCGAAGTGACTTCCATCTTTTCTGGTTTGATCACTAACTCGGGAGAGATATTATCGTAAATTTCCTTCAGGTCCTCTTCGCTTTCGGCATTGTAATATTCTCCTCCGGTTAGACCTGCAATCTGTTTAAGCACCGTTTCATTGAGCTGAGTGTGCACAGTAAAGCCATTGATATTCAGCGTGGTGCCTGACTGGCTGCCAATGCCAATCGAGTATATTCGTACGCCGTGCTCTGCTGCTGCATAGGCGGCTTCAAACGGGTCCGGTGGAGCAGTATTTTCGCCGTCCGTGAGCAGTACTATGATGGCCGGCTCCATAGTTACCTCTGGCACAGCTGTCGGTGTGGCCTCGCCTTCAATGGTAGATGTCCCACTGCTGTCTCCAATAATCGTGTTCAGCGCTGTCAAGATACCGTATCCCAAAGAGGTGCCCCGCTGTGGTTCTAACCGGTTGATTGATGCCAGTATCGCGGCCTGATCATCCGTCGGCGTCTGCACTGACAAGCCGCTTTCACTGAAGGCGACCAACCCAATTTGTACACTGGGCGGCTGACTTTGCACAAACTCACTGGCGGAAACCTTGGCTGCTGTCATGCGGTTGGGCTGCAGATCTTCGGCTGCCATGCTGCCTGAGACATCGAATGCTAGAATCACTGTGCCTTCCAGCCTTGGCAGGCTGACGGTCATCTGTGGTCGCGCCAGGGAGATTAATAAAAGACTCAGGCCACCTAGAAAAAGCAATGGAGGAATATGCCGCAACCTGCCCGGTTGATGGCGCTGAGTTTGCCCGCTGGTAAAACTACCATAACTCGTCGCGATCCGTTGCCGCCGCCGCTGGAAGTAAATGTACAACATGATGAGGGGCGGTAAGCAGATGAGGGAAAGCAGCATCATTGGCCAGATAAAAGTCATCCGTCACAACCTCCGCTCATCGCCTTCGTTGTTGCCGTTGCCGGGCAAAACGAACGATCGCACGCACCAGATCTTCTTCCGTTGATAGCATGAAGGCATCTACCCCAGCGCGCTTGAACGTTTCCACCAGCGCAGCTTCTCTTCGTTGTGCTGCTTGTCGGAATCGGGCACGCAATCTTGGATCGTGCGTATCGACATAGAGCTGCTCCCCCGTCTCAGAATCTTCCATAATGATTGGGCCGATATCTGGCAGTTCGAACTCACTTGGGTGCCATATTCGCACCGCGATTAAATCGTGGTGCTGGTTGATCAGCTTCAACGGTCGCTCCCAGCCTGGCTCGCTGATGAAATCCGATACCACAAAGATCAGTGAGCGCCTCTTGATAGCATTCAGCCCTCCTTCGACTAAGGTAGTCAACTTTGTGAAAGGCGCCTGTGGCAGGCAGGGTTGTTTGAGTAAATCGTTGACCAGGCGCAACACCTGCGCCCGTCCACCTCTCGCTGGGATTGTCCTCTCAATGCGGCGACCGTAAAAAACAGCGCCTACCCGATTGCCATGTCGGGTTAATATCCTTGCCATTGTTGTTACGAAATCGACCAACACAGTGCGTTTAAGGGATGTTGTGCTGCCAAAATCCATCGATGGACTCAGATCTAGTAAAAACCAGGCCGTGATCTCTCGGTCTTCCACATACTGCCTGATATAAGGGGTGTCCATACGCGCGGTGACATTCCAGTCGATATAACGGCTGTCGTCTTCAGGTTGGTATTCGCGCAGATCGGCAAAATCGATCCCATAGCCCCAAAAAAGGCTGCGGTAATCACCTTGTAGCTGGCCATCCAGTCTGCGGATGACCTCCCAATCGAGACGCAGTAAGATGCGCTCAGGCGTTGAGGCGGATGCTTCCATGCTCACGCAACGGTACTACCGGAATCGGGATCCGGTCGATGATTTTCTCCAGCAGCTCATCGCTGGTTACATTGTCGGAAAGCGCCTCATAGGAGAGCACGATACGGTGCCGGATCACATCGAGAGCCATATCCAAGACGTCCTGCGGAAGGGCGTAATTACGCCCGCGGACAAATGCCAGCGCCCGCGCCGTCAGGATCAAATTAATCGAAGCGCGCGGGCTCGCCCCGAACAGGATGTAGGGCAGCAGCTCTTTCAAGCCATGCTCTGCTGGCTGGCGTGTCGCGGTCACAATCCGCACTGCATATTCGATTAACGCCGGGTCGACATACACGCTATCGGCCTCCTTTTGTAATTTCAGCAATTGCTCACTAGAAAGCACCTTCTGAACCGGTTGTAAAGCACCGGTCATGCGCTCTACAATCACAAATTCTTCCGTTGTTGAAGGATAGCCCACCAATACCTTTAGCATGAAGCGATCAACTTGAGCCTCGGGTAATGGATATGTGCCTTCGGTCTCAATCGGGTTTTGGGTCGCCAGCACAAGAAATGGATTTGGCACTTGATAAGTCTCTCGCCCGATCGTGACTTGACGCTCCTGCATAACTTCCAGCAGTGCACTTTGGACCTTTGCCGGTGCTCGGTTGATTTCGTCTGCCAGCAAGAGGTTGGTGAAGACTGGACCCAGTGAAGTGTTGAATTCACCCTGCTTCTGGTTATAGATGCGAGTTCCTACCAGATCAGCAGGTACCAGGTCAGGCGTGAATTGAATGCGCTTGAACTCACCACCAATTGCATCGGCTAATGTCTTAATTGCCATCGTTTTTGCCAGCCCCGGAACACCTTCAACCAGAATGTGCCCGCGCGAAAGTAGGGCGACGACCATTCGCTCCAACAGGTGATCCTGCCCGACAATGATCTTCTTTACCTCGTAGAGTACCTGTTCCATAGGCTGGTCTTTTCTTGGTTGGTTACTCAATGCCATTACGGACTCCTTGGGTTTGTTATCCTTAATAGGGTGGAACTCCGGCTGCGCCGCCTGCGATATTAATGGGCACTGCGAAACCGATACCGATGAAGAAATCTTCCTCAGTTGGGTTGACAATCCCAACCACGATGCCGATTACCTGACCGGAACGATTCAATAATGGACCGCCAGAGTTGCCAGGATTCACGGCTGCATCGACTTGGATCAGGTTTTCCAGTTTCTGATCCCTTCCTTCTGGTTCAAATGTCCGCCCAAAACCGGAAATCACTCCAGCGCTCACCGAACTGTATAACCCGAAGGGGTTGCCGACCACATAGGCTTCATCACCTACCTGCAGAGCGTTTGGATTCCCCAGGATCGCCGGTATGAGCACTTCGGGTAAGCTATCGGAGCTTAGCACGGCAATGTCGTTCTCCGCCTGCGTTACGATGACTTCACCATTTGATCGGGTGCCATCGGCGTAAACGATCTCGACTTCGGTTGCACCGTCGACAACGTGCAAGCTGGTCAGGATATCCCCACGATCGTTTATCACTACCCCACTACCTAGGCCATTGTCTTGCTCGCCATTTACACCTTCAAATCGGGAATGGATCAACACCAGCGAAGGTTGGATAATCTGGTATACACGGGTTGAGAATGCTAGGGGAGGCGTAGCCGATGCCATCACATCTGAGACCGTCTCTCTTAATTCTTTATCGGTGAGAAGGTCCGGTTCTGGTGTCATTCTGTTGTAGAGCAGTAATGCCAGCAAGGCGGCCAATATTCCGGCTGAGAATTGTATGGGTCCCCGCGTCTTCAACCACAGGCGCTTCAGATGGAGCCGCAGGCGTTCAAGAAGAGTGGCGTGATCGCTATCTTGAGCCATCATTCAAGTGTAGCTATAGACACAGGTATCCGAATCCAGTCCGTACAAGATATCGGGTTGATGATTGATTGGTAGATTTAATGTAACACGAAAATGGAGTAATTCTACCTAAGACATCGATTAGAAAATTGGGAGGGGAACCTAATACATCTGTTCGGGATAAGGAAACTGGGTGTTTTGGGTTTATCCCGAATTCACGTTAATATAACAGTGTGAGGCTACTGTAATTCTTCAAGTAGCGTTTTAGCTTCTATTAAATCCACAGTTTCGAACCCTTCGGTAAACCAGTTGTAAATCTCAGCTAACATCTGGTAAGCCTCCGCTTTCCTGCCTTGGCTCTGCCATAAACGAGACAAATCTATCACAGCCCGCAACTCCCACGATCTGGCTTGCTGTCGCCGGGCTACTTCGATCGCTTGATGTAAGCTGGCTTCCGCCCTAACCTGGTCGCCTTGAGCTATTAGTGCTTTTCCTTTCATTCGGTGCAGCTCTGCCTCCCAGACACGCTCGTCAGTCTGCTGCACAAAGCTCAATGCCTCGGCCAGCAAAGATAATCCGGCTTGAAACTCTCCAGCTGCGATCATTGCCTCAGCCAGGAAGCAAAGGTGAATTGA
>JAGDMX010000243.1 GCA_017860725.1 Chloroflexota bacterium
GCGAGGAATGGCCCGGACTGCTGCTGTGGTCGGCACAGCCACTGCGACCCGTAATGCTGTAAACCGACGTCAGGCGGACAAGAACGCCCAGGCGTACGCGCACGCGGCGAGCACAGCCCAGGCAGAGATGGCTCCGCCGCCGCAGGAAGCGGTATATGTAGAGGCGCCGGCAGCGCCTGCCCCAGAGGATGATGTGATCACGCAGCTCGAGCGCCTCGGTGCGCTCAAAGCCCAGGGGATCCTCACCGAAGAGGAGTTTGCTGCCCAGAAGGCGAAGCTGCTCGGAATGTAAGTTCGACACAATGCAGGGGCTGTCTAAAAAAACATACCAGAAGAAAGGAGAAAGCTTTACGAAATAGGCTAACGAGATAAAAACCCCGAGTGTCCAGGCGGTCGGGCCTGGTTTACCGATCAGGTATCACCGCCGGTCCGATGATGGGCAACTGCACGAACGTAGTAATCCAACGATGTCAACCATTAATGCAACAAAGAGTGGCGAACAGACCGTCTACTATCCGAGAAAATTTACTATAGGAGTAATAAAGCATGGGTACAATGACAATCAAAGGCAAGACAATGCGTTCCGTAGATGTGGACTGGAACGAGTTCTACTACACCAACTGCCCGCTGGTGTCCCCCAGCAACGTTGACCAGGAAATCGGTTGGGTGAAGGAAGAATTCAAGAAGATCAACATCGCATACAAGTTCCTTCGCTCGACCCGCGAGAACGACTGGTACCCGCACTATGTTCACAACCTCGACAACCTGATGCGCTATGGAGGCTGCTTCCCGGCCATCCACGTCCAGGCTGACGTCCGCCGCACCCGGCTGATCGGAACGACGCATGTGTACGAAGGCGGCTGCATGTTGGTGCGCGCCCGCGACCCGATCTACCGTATGAAGGACCTGAAGGGCAAGAAGATCGGTCTCTCGAAGAGCCTGAACGTCATTAAGAATGACTGGTGGCGCGTTCAGGAGGAACAAGGCATCGAGCTGATGCTCATGCTCAACGACATGACCCGCGATGACGTGGAGATCGTGGAGTTCCCCTACCCGGATGACTGGTACGACAAGCCTGAGATGCTCACCCCGATGGAGAACCCGTCCGAGCTGTGGCTGAAGCGCGACCACAAGCACGACCTGGCATTCCGCCCGCTGGAAACTGCGCTGCTAAAAGGCGCGGTGGATGCGATCTACACCCAGAGCACGGTCTTCCAGCATATCCAGGAGCAGACTGGCCAGATCAAGGCCATCGAGAACCTGGCTAACTATCCCGATTGGACCCTGCAAGGAGCCAACGTCCCGGCCACCTGTACGGTCACTGATGTGGCGTGCGAGCAGCACCCCGAGCTGATTGTCACCCTCCTCAAGGGCTTGATCAAGGTGGGACGCTGGGCTAACGAGCACAAGCACGCCGCAGCGGCGATCCTGGACAAGCAGACGTATTACCTGGATGTCGAGGATACCTACCGGGGTATCCTGAACGTCGACATGGTGCCCAGCCTGTCACCTTACAACCTGGAAGCCCTGCAGATCAACAAGGACTTCATGCTGAGCCACGGTTATATCGAACATAACTTTGACGTGTTCGAGTGGGCTGCACCAGAATTCCTTGAGAAAGCCGCCGCGGAGCTGCTCGAGGAAGAATGGAAAAAGCGCAGCATGGCAAGGCTTCCCCAAGCGACAACGCTAGAAGAGGCCATGACTGCGCGGCTCGGGTAATAAGCTTACCTTTGTGTATACCGAGCGGCGTTGCCGCTCGGTATACACATTGTCAACTGTGGTGAAGGAGCTGTTCGCTCCCACCGACACGATCCTGGTTTACTGCGCCACCGGCGGTCGGGCTGCCATGGCGATCAACGCGCTCGCCCAGGCCGGGTTTGTGAAGGTCTATAACATCGTCAATGGCCTGGAAAGGGACCGGGTGGATGACCCGGGCAGCGTTTACCACGGCAAGCACATGCGCAACGGCTGGAAGAACTCCGGGCTGCCCTGGGATTATGGTTTCCATCCAGATCTGATGTGGGTCGATCCGGATCCAACAAACTAGGTTCTCGAATCGCTTACAAAAGATCTTACAGCGCCAAACACCAATGGTTTGCCGTTTGGCGCCGACTCGATATTAATTGGAGGATGTTATGGCAAAAACAGCAATGGAAATGGTTTTAGAGGCCAAAGCCCAGGTTGAGAATGTCTCGCCGAAGCAGGCCTTCGAAGAGTTTAAAGCAAGCAAGGCCGTCCTGCTCGATGTCCGGGAGCCGGTGGAATGGGAATCGCACATCGAGGGCGCGGTGCAGGTGCCGCGTGGTTTGTTGGAATTTGCCGCCGATCCCACCAGCCCCCGTCACAAAGCCGAGCTAGACCCGGCCAGCCGGGTGATCGTTTTCTGCCGATCGGGCGCGCGCTCCTCGCTCGCCGCGTACACGCTGAAGACCATGGGCTTTGAGAAAGTTGCCAATCTCGACGGTGGATTTAACGCCTGGAAGGAAGCTGGCCTACCCATCAGCGAGCACCATGGGGACATATAACTTCCCATAGCCTGACAGGTAAACGGTGTGATAAAATTTTCTAGAGTTATACGGGCGCCTATGCCAGCCGTATAACTCTAGTCGAGCAGAAAGATCATATCTGGAGGAGTCGATGACTGTCAATGAATTCTTCTCGGCTATTGCTGCAATAGCCGGCTTAACGTTTGTTGTCACCAGTATGTTGGCGACGGGATTGAGCCTGACCGTGGCGCAAATACTCCAGCCCCTGAAAAACGCTCGCCTGGTAATCCTGGCGCTCGTCGCGAACTTCGTGCTGGTGCCTCTGCTCGCCTTCGCAATCACCCGGCTGCTGCCGCTCGACGAATCGCTACAGGTCGGATTGATCGTGCTTTCGACTGTGGCTGGCGCGCCTTTCCTGGTGAAGGAGGTACAGGCTGCAAAGGGGAATATCTCCCTGGGGGTTGGTTTGATGTTTCTGCTGATGATCGTGACCATTTTATACGTGCCTCTCGTTTTGCCGCTGCTGCTGCCAGGAATCGAGGTGAATCCCTGGGATATCGCCAAGAGCCTGATCGTGACCATGCTCATCCCAATCATCCTCGGCCTCTTAATCCGGGCAAACGCAGCAGATGACGCCCAACATTGGGCGCCGATGTTGAATAAAGTCTCCGGCGTAGCACTGCTGCTCATGCTGGTGACAGGGCTGGGATTGAACGTCGCTAACATCATCAGCTTGATCGGCTCGTGGGGTTTCCTGGCGCTGATTCTTTTCGTCGTCGGATCGCTCTTGATCGGGTTCGTGCTGGGCGGCCGCGATCCAGCGGTGCGCAGTGTGCTGGGATTGGGAACGGCGCAGCGCAACGTGGCGGCTGCCATCTTGGTCAGCACGTTAAATTTTCCTGGCACGATGACAATCCCCTACGTATTGGTGGCATCCATCGTCTTGCCGTTGATCTTGATCCCAACCGCACGCTGGCTGGGTAAACGCAGCCAAACAGGGGCCGCGCCAGTTACACAAGCGGAGTAACTTTGTCAGGAATTACGCAGTTCAGAGTAAAATCTGGGGTGTTTGGGCGGGCGTTGCCCGCCAAAACACCCCCATCCTTTCACCAACTGCGTAAGTCCTGAAGGAGTTTAATAACCATGGAAAACAAAGCCGAACCGCCTCCGAGTCTCCTGCTTCGCTACCTGCCTATTTTAGCGTGGCTGCCTAAATACGAGCGGGTCTGGCTGCGAACCGATCTGATTGCCGGATTGACGGTCGTGGCTTTATTGATCCCCGAAGGGATGGCTTACGCGCAGATTGCCGGCATGCCGCCGCAGACCGCTTTCTATGCCGCCCCGATTGGCCTGCTGGCTTTTGCCATTTTTGGCACCTCGCGCCAACTGGTGGTGGCGGTTTCGGCGATCATTGCCACGATGTCGTTTGCCACCGTCAGCCTGATCGCTGCGCCGGATACATCCGAATTCATCATTCTAACCGCAGCCCTGGCGGTTTTAGCTGGACTGATCTCTATCCTGGCAGGATTCCTAAAATTGGGGCGGGTGGCGCAGTTCTTCTCCGAATCGGTGATGGTCGGTTTTATCACCGGGCTGGCGCTGGTCGTGATGGTTAAACAGATACCCAAGCTGCTGGGCATCGAAGGCGGAAGCGGCAACTTCTGGGAGCGGCTATATGAAATCATTATCCACCTGCCGGAAACACATCTCGCCACTTTGATCACGGGAGTACTGTGTCTGATCCTGCTGATTGCGTTGGAACACTATTTCCACAAAATCCCTGCGGCTTTAGTAGCGTTGGTCTTTGGCATCCTCATTTCAGTCATGTTTGGCCTGGAAGCGCGTGGTGTAGAAATCGTGGGCGCGATCCCGGCGGGACTGGCGCCGCCCAAATGGCCGGCGGTCGGCTTGCAAAATTGGTTGCTCCTGTTGCCAGGGGCAGTGGGACTGGCTTTGGTAAATTTTGCAGAAGCCATCGGCCCGTCACGCAGTTTCGCCTCTGCCCATAAGTATAAGATAGATGCGAATCAGGAGCTGATCGGGTTGGGATCAGCGAACTTCGGGGCGGGCTTATTCCAGGGTTTCCCGATTGGATCGAGCCTGTCCAAATCTGCGGCCAACGACCGTGCCGGGGCGCATTCCCAAATGTCTGGCATCATCGCCGCTGCTATCACCGTCGTGGTGGCGCTGTTTTTTACGCAATTTTTTTATGCGTTACCCGAAGCGGCGTTGGGGGCGATCGTCATTGTGGCCGTAACGGGCATGGTCAAGGTCGCCAAGATCAGGCACTTATACCGCGTGCGCCGCGCCGATTTTGTCCTGGCGCTGGTCGCCTTGTTGGCTGTGCTGACCTTCGAGACACTTGAGGCGTTACTTATTGCCGTAATCGTCTCCCTGTTTGCCCTGGTCTTGCGCGCCAGCCAGCCCAGGCTGGCGGTGCTGGGACGAGCGCCCAAAAGCCTGCAGTTCAGCGATATCCGGCGCCACCCGGAAAACATCACCAC
>JAGDMX010000506.1 GCA_017860725.1 Chloroflexota bacterium
TGAGGGCGCATTCTAAGTCGGCCGGCTCGATCAGCTCCCGCAGCCCCTTGTGCGACAGGTCTAAACAAATCCCCTCTGTATAGAACACGGTTAGCGGCATGGTGTCGATCGATTGACCTCGGTATTGGCGCGCCATATGGTTGATGGCATCGACGTGTGTGCCGGTATGTTCGCCAAATTCCAGCCTGTTCACGGCGGGCGAGACGACATCGCTATCCGTAATCCCATCCCACTCTTCGTGCGTTATGTGTACGGAGATCTTCACTCCCGGAAGTCCCGGAAACACCGGCATGCCAGAATAGATTTCCTGACTTAAATCAATGATTTCAACCATGTTTCTGATCCTTCATCTAATTATATCTAAAAGGATATAATTGCTCATCCTTATCACACGGTTTCACAAGAGGATAGTTTGGGGGATAAGCAGGCAGCGCAGCCGCCTGCTTATCCCCCAAAAACCTCTTATTATTGTATGATCCATGATCCTTATGGGAGGTAATCAATGACTCAATCTATCGAGACCATCATCATCGGCGGCGGGCAAGCCGGGCTGGCGACCAGTTATTTCCTGACCCAGGCAAGTCGTGAGCACCTCGTGCTCGAGCAAGCTGTCCAGGCGGCCAATGCCTGGCGAAATGACCGCTGGGATTCTTTCAGCCTGCTTACGCCAAACTGGTCGTTTCGTCTGCCCGGCGCAGAATACGATGGTCCCGCACGCGATAGTTTTATGCCGCGCCACGAGATCATCTCCCGGTTTGAGGGGTATATTGCCCGTTACCGGCTGCCCGTTCAATACAATATGCAGGTCAGCTCGGTTGAACCCTGTCCAAATGGCGACGGCTACCGGGTCAGGACTCACGAGACCGAGCTGGAAGCCCGCAATGTGGTCGTCGCCACCGGTATGTTCCAAAAGCCTAAAATCCCTGCCTTCGCCGGCAGTCTGCCTGCCAGGATCGAGCAGTTGCACTCCGGACATTACCGTAATCCGGCAGCGCTGTCGCCCGGCGCAGTGTTGGTGGTCGGCAGCGCGCAGTCTGGCTGCCAGATCGCTGAGGAGCTGTATCTGAGCGGGCGAAAGGTGTACCTGTGCACCGGTAGCGCCGGGCGTGCACCCCGCCGCTACCGCGGCAAGGATGTATTCGAATGGCAGCACTTGAGCGGCTTCCTCGACCGCACCGTCGACCAACTGCCTTCGTCCAGGATGAAGTTCGCTGCCAACCCGCACCTGTCCGGTCGGGATGGCGGGCGTACGCTCAACCTCCACCAGTTCGCCCGCGACGGCGTGACGCTGCTTGGCAAATTGCAAGACGGCAGTGGGAATAAATTGTGGATGGCATCCGATCTGAAAGAAAACCTGGCCAAAGCCGACCAGTTCGAGGCGAACCTGGTCAAAATGATCGATGCCTATATCGCTCGTGCCGGTCTGGACGCGCCAGAAGAGAGCCTGCCCGTGCTGCGGGATGGCTTTGACGCCGAGATTATCACCGAGCTGGATTTACACAAAGCTGGGATTACCAGCATCATCTGGGCGATGGGATATCGCTTCGACTTCAGCCTGGTGAAGCTGCCGGTCTTCGACGGTGATGGCTACCCGGTGCAGCAGCGCGGCGTGACGGATTACCCAGGCTTGTACTTTGTGGGTCTGCCGTGGTTGTCTGCCGTGGTTGTATAAGAATAAATCAGGTTTTCTAGTTGGAGTGGGGGAGGATGCAGAGTTTATAGCCCGATTAATACTATCTTGACCTCGCTCTGGGCTATTCTCCTTGCCGGCTTCACATCCGCGGTTGCTTCCCGTTCCTTTTCAAAAACGCATCGATCTCCCCCATCTCCCTCAAACCCTGCTCCAGCACCGCCTTATATATCCACCAACCGCTGCCCATCGGTGTTCGGCCTTGTGCGTTTAACCGGGCGACCTTGTATTTCAGGATGATCTCGCGCTTCGCCGGCGTGATCAGTTCCTTAAGTCGCCTCATCTCTCTTGCTCCCGCCTCAACCAGCTCGGGTGCCAGCGACCACATGTCGATTTTCCACGGGCGGCTCCAATCGCCGTGATCGATGCGCAGCATGAAATAGATCCCGCCCGGCAGGCGCGGCTCATTGGGTTTCTCGAGCTCAACTTTGTCCACCCACGGGTGCTCGAAGAACTGGCCCAGGACATTGAAAATTTGTTCCTGGGTAAGTGGCGGCATTTCGACGTCGATGTCCGGGTAGGCCATCAGATCCAAGAAGTAGCTGCCGGTGAACGTGATCTTACCATATGGCTGTAAGATTTCTTGGAAGCGGATCGCCTGCAAAATGATACCGGCTTCCTGGTGGAGCGAGGCGGCGCGTGTTAATGGATCCATAGATTATTTGCAGGATAAAATGCACTTGCGGTGCATTTTATCCTGAACACAGGTTAAGCCCATACGCCTGGTTCTCGACCGGCTCATCAAGCAACCCCTCCCAGGCGTGGGTCAGGCGGGATTCGAGCAAAATGAACCCAAAGCGTTTGTACAATCCGATAGCAGCGACGTTTTTCGAGGTTGTTTGCAGGTATACCCCCTTCACACCAGCCTGCTTGAGCTGGTCCAGGTAAGCCTGCATGAGCTGCTTGCCCAGCCCCAGGCCGCGACTGCCTTCGCTTAGATTGATATGTAG
>JAGDMX010000244.1 GCA_017860725.1 Chloroflexota bacterium
CAGCAAGTGACAGAGCGGTACCAGCAGTTGTTTGCCGAAGGAGGCAGTTGAGATGACAAAAGTAAACAGACTCACCATGATTGTCCTTGCCAGTTTGATTTCGGTCATGATCCTGACTGCCTGCCAGCCTGGTGAAGATTCATCAAGTCAGGCAGAGATTGTGGATACCCTGGTAGCGTTAAACCTGACCGCCACAGAGATTGAACGACGCGCCGCTGAATTATCAGTAACCGAATCGCCGGTGGAAACCGAGCCGCCCACGGCGACTCCCACCCCTCTACAGGCGACTGCAACATCAACACAGGCGATCCCTACGGCGACAGTGGCAATCCCACCGACCTCCACATCGACTCAAATCCCAAGCTGTGTTGTGCAGCAGGATTTGAACGTCCGACCTGGTCCGGGGAGGGCTTATGAACCCAAGGTGGCGACCGTTTCTATTTGCCGACGCCTACAACCCAAATGGCTTTCCACCTGGCGGACCGTGGGCGCGTGCCCAAACCACCGATGGCAACGTGGAGGGGTGGGTGAGTGCATTACCGCAATACAACGTTTGTGATTTAGATATCACCAGCTTACCACCAGTAAAAGTCGATCCCCCAAGTGGTTGGGTAGAACCCTTAGACCAGTCGTTGGACGACGGCAATTTCACTGACTTTCCTGATATTCGTTGGGAAGTTACGTTCAACCCTACCTACCTCGTCCAGATTAGTGTGCGTGACCGAGACTATGGCAGGAATGATGGGGATGGGATCGACAATGTTGATTTTACGGTTTATGATCAGTTTGGCAACCGGGTTTATCAAAAAACCGAGGGCCGTGCCATGTTTTGCATCTTCGGCGGCGATAACGGCTGCAGCCCGTGGGTAACCGGGAATGGCCGGACGTTTTGGGGGCAAGGAGGGCCGGCGGTTGAGGAGGGTCGGCATGTCATTAACATCAATGCGAACACCCAGGATGGGGATCAGGTACTTTGGATATACTCGGTGTATCTGGAAGTGCCTTAATTTCCGACTCTACTGGTAAAAAGCGAAACCAGTTCATACATCGTTACTAGCCGCCCGGCAACTTGTCGGGCGGTTATACATTTCATGCTTGGCCAGATCGCTTGACAGGTTTTCTCCCCAGTGTTATTTTAGGCTCAGCCAAAGAACCAGATTCCAGGGAGAAGAGAATGAGAGCGGATATCAGCTTGCGTGAAAGCTATATCGAGACCAACGGCATTCGACTGCACGTCGTAGCTGCAGGACCGGAAAATGGCGATTTGGTTATCCTACTGCACGGTTTCCCAGAGTTCTGGCGCGGATGGATCAAACAAATCGGACCACTGGCTGAGGCGGGCTACCGTGTCTTGATGCCGGATCAGCGCGGCTATAACCTGTCGGATAAGCCCAAGAATGTGAATGATTATGATATCGATTGTTTGGCCAAGGATGTCATCGGCCTCATCGATGCTGCCGGTCGGCGCAAAGCTTACCTGGTAGGGCACGATTGGGGTGCAGCGGTCGCCTGGCATACAGCCATGCAGTATCCCGACAGATTGGAAAAACTGGTCATTCTGAATGTACCTCACCCGGATATCATGCAGCGCTTCCTGCTCAGCCGCTATCACCAAATTAAGAAGAGCTGGTACATGTTTGTATTTCAAATCCCCTGGCTGCCGGAGACCTCCATGCGCAGGAATGATTTTTCAGGCGGAATCCACGCCTTGAAGCGCAGTGGAAAGCCGTCCACTTTCTCGGAGGATGACCTGAATCAGTATAAAATTGCCTGGTCGCAGCCAGGGGCTTTGACCGGCATGATAAACTGGTATCGAGCCGCCTTCCGGAGAGGCCTGCGCGGCGGCGCCAACCCGGATAAACTCACTGGCCGGCCAGTACCTGTCCCGACCCTCATGCTATGGGGAAAGCAGGATGTTGCCCTGAGCTTTGAGATGGTTCAGCCTAGCATCAATCTATGTGAAGCAGGGCGGTTGGTTGTTTTTGAAGATGCAACCCATTGGGTGCAGCACGATTGCGCAGCAGAAGTCAATCGGGAAATCCTGGTTTTTTTCGGGCAGGATCGCCAGGTGCAGGAGCAATCATGAAACTGCGTGTAGTCCGTTGGGATGGCACCCAACCACCGACCGAGAGTGAGCTACGAGGTATTTACGAAAGCGAGGGTCTCTCGCCATATCCCTGGTCGAATGGACCGTACGATACCTACGCCGCCCATTCGCATGCCTATCACAAAGTCATTTACGTTGTGCGTGGCTCGATTACCTGGATTTTGCCACAAACTGGCCAGGAGATCGAAACGCGCCCCGGTGACCGACTGGAGCTGCCGCGCGGAGTAATCCATGCTGCCCGGGTTGGCCCGCAGGGCGTTACCTGCCTGGAAGGGCACCTGGAGTAAGCATAACGATCAGCCAGACTTGACGCATACGAAAAGGGGAATGTCTTCGCCTTCGTAGTTGACCCGGTCAACCTCAAAACCGGTCTCACGCAGCAGCCTATCCCAAGTATCCAAGCTGAACAACCCGAGAGTGTGGCGGTCGGTCTCGATTTGCAACTCCCCAGCCTGGCGAATCAAGTAAATAAAGGTGACCTCGATAGTGGTATCCTGCGGATTGGGATCGTAGTAGTTTTCGATCAGGGTTACTTCAATGTTCTCTAGAGATTGAGTGGAAGTGTGCACGGAATTTTGCTCGAAGTTTTCCCGGTTTTCTTCGGCATAGGTCACGAAAACGCCTCCCGGAGCCAGGTGTTCATAGGCGGTGGTGAAGGCCAGGCGCAAGTCATCTTCGCTGAGCATATAAGTAATCGAGTCGGCAACTACCACGGCGTCAAAGGTTTGCCCGAGGCGAACACTGCGCATATCGCCTGCCAGGTAGGTGGCTTCCGGATTCAACTGCCGGGCTAGGGAAAGCATCGACTCGCTAAGGTCGACTCCGGTGACTTGGTAGTACATTTTGAACCAATGGTCGTTATGACCACCACCGCAGCCCAGGTCGAGTAGCGTCTGGACCGGACGCCGGCTGTACTGTTGGATCAGACGAACAAATTGGGCTACCTCCGGAATATAATCTTCCGGCGGGCTGATAATCGGCCATAGCCAGGAGAGATCAGAGTAAAGCCGGCCTTGTTCGTGTGTGTGGTTCGTTATCATCATTTTATTCCGAATTTCCATTCAGTATTAATACAGGCGCTGTCCATAGAATCTATGATTGGACAGCGCCAGTTTATCATGAACTGAAAGCCTATTAGCGGTTCGGACCTTCAACGGGTTGCGGCGATTCGGCTACCGGTCCGGAGAGGCGTTGTGTGAGGCGGCTGCGCAGGTGGGTGGCTGTCCGCCGCACTGGTGGTAAGCGGGCAATCAGCAGGAGCGCCACTGCCAGCCCGAAAGCCAGTGGCTGCAAGATATCGCCCTGTAGGCGCAGAACATCGCCTTTTACCGACCAGGAATAATGCACGACGACCAACGGCGCAGCCAGGTACACCAGACGGTGCAGGCGTTTCCAATTCTTGCCCAAGCGCTTCATCCACCACTTAAACGACGTCACCGCCAGGGTGAGCAGGATCGTCAGGGCGGTCAAGCCGACCAGGACGAACGGTTTCTCAAAGATTGCCCCGCGCAGCAGACTCCAATCCAGTCCATAGTCCAGCACCGAGAAGATTAAAAAGTGCACTCCGGCGAACATGAAAGCGAACAACCCCAGAGTGCGTCGCACCGTGATCGCCTGGCGGAAGCCGAATAGAGTGTTCGTTGGAGTAGCCGCCAACGAAAGCACCAAAAACACCAGGGCGATATAACCACTACGTTTTGTGGTCGCCTGGATTGGGTTGATGGGGTCATTGATAAAGCTCCACACCAGCCAGACCAGCAGACCCCAGGCCAGGGCATGTACGGTGAGGCGCAGCCAGTTGGGCTTACGTTTCATTGACTTAATAATGAATACTCAAATCCATACCCTGATATAAATCGGCAACCTGCTCGGCGTAGCCGTTGAACATCAAGGTTGTGCGGCGACCCAGCTCGCCAATGCGGCGCTCGCTGGCCTGCGACCAGCGCGGGTGTGCGACATCCGGATTGACATTGGCGTAAAATCCATACTCATTGGAGGCTACCGTGGTCCAAAAGGTCTCAGGCTCATCGGGCACCAGTTCGATCTTGACGATAGCTTTCAGGCTTTTAAATCCATACTTCCAGGGCAAGACCAGGCGTACAGGGGCACCGTTCTGGGCAGGTAGTGGTTTGCCATACAAGCCGGTCGCCAGGATGGTCAGGTCGTTCATGGCCTCATCCAAGCGCAGCCCTTCCTGGTAGGGCCAGGGGAAGAGCGAGCCACGCTGCTTTGGCATCTGTTCGGAGTCCAGCAGGGTTTCAAAACGCACGTACTTACCGCTCGATTGGGGTTCTACTTCCTTGAGCAGGGCGGATAGTGGGAATCCCACCCAAGGAATAACCATCGACCAGCCTTCGACGCAGCGTAGACGGTAGATACGCTCTTCTTGGGGAAATTTCTTCAGCAAGTCCTCCAGGCCGAAGGTTTGTGGTTTGTTCACCAGGCCGTAAACCTTTACTTCCCAAGGAGAGGTTTGGAAATCCTGGGCTTTCTCGGCGACATCTTCCTTGAGTGTAGTGAACTCGTAATAGTTGTTGTAGTTAGTAATTTGCTCGTATGTGTTGAGCGGATCGCCCAACTCGTCCGTTTGGCTGTTGGTAATAAGATCAGAAGGCGTGCTGACGATGGGTGTATCCTCGGTTACATTCACCCCGCAGGCTGCCAGCAGAGCACCGGCACCAACTGTTCCCATCGTTTTCAGGAACTGGCGGCGATTTAGAAACAAGTGCTCGGGAGTGATCTCCGATGATTTGACAGGCACAGATTTATATTTTAAGTAATCGGTCATACCATTAACTCCTGGACAACGATGACGGGATCATGTTTTTGAAGTATAAAGCAAAATACTTGCGTATTCCTTACAGTTATCTTAGAAATGTATAATAAATATGACCTATAAAATCGGGATTGATCTGGTTCCGCTCCCAAGCTGTTGTATGGCGCGCTGCAGTGTTTGACAGGCGATCTCTTTTAATATAGACTAGGCGCATGACCATAGGTCTCTCATTGCGAGTTGGCATTGATATCGGTGGGACATTCACCGACTTTGTGGTTTATCATCCAGACAGCCGGCAGATTGAAACCTTTAAGCTGCTCTCCACGCCGCGCGACCCGGCAGAAGCCGTTCTGGCCGGCCTGGAGCAAATAACCGGGCGCCGACCAGACTTCAATGGGCTGGGCATCGTTCACGGGTCGACCGTGGC
>JAGDMX010000245.1 GCA_017860725.1 Chloroflexota bacterium
TGGTGAACGGATTTTGGATGCACTTCAATCGCCGCAACCACTGCCATCCGAATCGCTTCTGCCCGCCTTACTGAACGAAATTACCACCATTTCCGACCATTTCATCCTGATCCTGGATGACTTTCATTCGGTTGATTCTCAAGCAGTGGTTCAAACTCTCGCCTTTCTGCTCGATCATCTGCCACCACAGATGCATGTGGTCATCGCCACCCGTGAGGATCCATCCCTGCCGCTATCCCGGCTGCGTGCCCGCGCCGAGCTAACCGAACTGCGCTCTTCTGACCTGCGGTTTACCCCTGCTGAAGCTACCGAATTTCTCAACCAGGTGATGGGCCTGGATCTCTCAGTGGAAAATATCGCCGCGTTGGAGACCCGTACCGAAGGCTGGATTGCCGGACTTCAGCTGGCAGCGCTTGCTCTGCAAGGCCAGGTCACGCAGAACCACTCCGAAGCTGGCGGTTTTATTCAATCCTTCACCGGCAGCCATCGTTTTGTGTTGGACTACCTGGTAGAGGAGGTGTTGCAGCATCAAACCGTCGAGGTTCAAGCTTTTTTGCTGCGCACCTCCATTCTCGGACGGCTGTGTGGACAGTTGTGCGATGCCGTCTTGCTAAGTCCAGCAGGCTCCAGCCAGAAAGCTCTTGAGGACCTCGAGCATGCTAACTTGTTTATTGTTCCCCTGGATAACGAGCGGCGCTGGTATCGGTATCACCAACTTTTTGGAGATTTATTGCACCAGCGGTTAGGGCAAAGCCTGTCACCTTCAGAAATTACAGAACTTCACCACCGCGCCAGCCCGTGGTATGAAAAGAACGGGGATGAAGCCGAAGCTTTTCGGCATGCTTTTGCTGCCGGTGATTATGGGCGGGCAGCAGGGTTGGCTGAATTGGCCTGGCAGGGGATGGAGGAAAGTTTCCGGTCTGCCGCCTGGTTGGGCTGGGTCAAGAAACTGCCAGACGATGTGATCCGCATGCGACCGGTACTCAGCACCCAGATGGCCCAGGCGTTCATAGATGCGGGCGAACCGGCAGCCAGCGAGGATTGCCTACAGGAGGCTGAACGGAGCTTGAATGGTTCATCAGACCGGATGGTTGTTGCGGATGAAGCCCAGCTTGGAGCCCTGCCAGCGGTGATTGCCATGACCCGCGCCTATAACGCTCAGGTTCAGGGCATTCTTTCTGACACGGTGAAATATGCCGAACTGGCGCTCCAATACATCCCTGAAGGTGACCTGTTCAGGCGTGCCCAGGCAACGATCACGCTGGAGATGACCCACTGGGCAAGAGGAGACCTGGAGGCGGCCCGTTCTGCCCTGGTTGATTGGATGGATAGTATGCAGAAGGCGGGCAACTTCGCTTTTGTGGTGGCGAGCGCCTTTGCCCTGGCGGATATCCTGGTCGCGCAGGGACGCCTCCGCGAAGCAGTCGAGACCAACCAGCAGGCCATTCAGCTTGCCGCTGAACATGGCAAGGATGCGCAACAGATCACCGCGCACCATTATCTCGGCCTGGCGATGATACGGCACGAGATGGGGGAGGACGCAACCGCCCCGGAGTATTTACAAAAAGCGAAGGAGATGGGCGAACAGACTACGCTGGTCGATTGGTCTTACCGCTGGCATACCGCTCTAGCGAGGCTTAAAGAGGCCGAGGGAGCCCTGGAAGCTGCGCTGATCCTGCTGGATGAAGCCAGGCACGCGTATGTCAAGACTCTCATACCGGATATCCGTCCGATCGAGGCTTTGAAAGCGAACGTGTATCTCAAGCAAGGTCACCTGGATAAAGCCCAGGATTGGGTGGTCAAGCGCGGGCTGTCGGCAAAAGATGAAACAAGTTACCTGAACGAATTCGAGCATCTCGTTCTGGCCCGGGTGCTGATCGCCGAGTACCAAAGCCAGCGGAGCAATGACTCGGTCCTCCAGGCGATCGGATTGCTTGAGCGCCTGTTGAAAGCAGCCGAAGCGCAAAAAAGGACCGGCAGTGTCATTGAAATCTTGCTTGCGCAAGCGCTCGCCCACCAGGCACAAGGGAACCTTCCCCTGGCTTTGGCGTCCCTGGAGCGCGCCCTGACCCTGGCCGCGCCGGAGGGTTATTTCCGCCTTTTTGTGGATGCAGGCGAGCCAGTGCATTTGCTTCTGCTGGATTTCCGCGCGCGGTTAGAGAAGCCATCGAGCGGTCAGAGCCATCCGCTGCACATTTATGTAGCAAAACTCCTGGCAGCTTTCGCGACACCCGTTGACAAGCTATCAACCACACCTGCACTTGCCGCAGGTGCTACGATGAAAAGCCCAAAAGTAGAAATGATTGAACTGTTGAGTGAACGCGAGCTGGAAGTGCTCAAGCTGCTTCGCACCGAACTGAGCGGTCCAGAAATTGCCGGCGAACTAGTCATCTCGCCAAATACTTTTCGCACGCACACGAAAAACATTTTTAGCAAGCTGGGAGTGAATAACCGGCGCGCGGCTGTTCGCCGGGCCGAGGAACTCGATTTGTTCTAGGCGCTCTCCAGGCCCCAGCTCCAGCCCCGGCAGGTTTTCGTAAACCATCTGCCGGGGATTTTTAATTTTCCATAACAATCACCAAGCCATTCACATCATTTGGTGATGACGCCTCATCAAATGGGGCGCTATCCTTTTGCCAGATCAAAAACGAATGTTTTCTATAACGACAAGAAGGAGCGATAAGAATGAAGACAGATGGAAATTCAATGAACAAGATCGATGCAAAAATTTTGTTCTCCGCATTGTGGATATTCCTGGCGGTCAATTACATTTACCGGGATATTCTATCGAACATGGAACCGGGAACGCTGCGGGGATATCTGGCGGGTAACGTTGGAGAGATCACCATCACCCAGGGATTTTTGTTGGCAGGCGCCTTGATGATGGAGATCCCTTTTGCCATGATCTTCTTATCCCGGGTATTGAAAGGCGGGGCAAATCGCTGGGCAAATATCATAGCCGCCACCCTGATGATAATCATCGAGGTCGGCACTATGGGCTTTGGAACGACACCTACCCTGCATTACCTGTTCTACAGCGTGATCGTCATCGCCTGCAATTTGTACATCGTCTGGTACGCCTGGAAGTGGCGCAACCCTGAAAACCAGCCCGTAACCCAACCCGCTCGAGCAAATTGATTTTGGAGGATCCCATGAAAGCGATTATTTACACACAGTACGGCCCGGCCGACGTCCTGCATCTGCAAGAAGTTGAAAAGCCCACCCCAAAAGACAATGAAGTGCTGATCAAGGTGCATGCCACCTCCGTCACCGCTGGGGACTGCAACGCGCGCGGTTTTACCTTTGTCCCGCCGGGCTTTGGTTTCATGGCGCGCCTGATGTTCGGCTTGCGGAAACCCAGGCAGCCCATCCTCGGTGTGGAGCTGTCGGGGGAAATTGTTGATGTTGGCAAAGATGTCAGGCGGTTCAAGAAGGGGGATCAGGTCTTTGGCATCAGTCTAAAATATGGCGCCTATGCCGAATTTATTTGCATGGCTGAAGACGCCAGTCTGGTCACGAAACCGGCGAATCTGACCTGGGCAGAAGCTGCGTCCATCCCATTTGGCGCCAACACCGCGCTCTATTTTTTGAGAGATATGGCAAAACTCCAGCCGGGTCAAAAGATTCTCATCATCGGCGCTTCGGGCTGTACCGGCGTTTATGCAGTCCAACTCGCCAAATACTATGGCGCTGAAGTCACCGGCGTGTGCAGCACGCGGAACCTGGAGTTGGTGCGCTCGCTTGGGGCAAAACAGGTCATTGATTACACCCAAGAAGATTTCACCCAGAACGGTCAGACCTATGATGTGATTTTGGATATGGTCCCAGGCAAGTCTTCGTTTGCACACGATCAATCCTCCCTCAAGCCTAACGGGCTGTATCTGGCCGGAGCAGGTGGCTTGGAGTCAATTGCGCAAATGGCATGGACAGGGCTGACTGGCGGCAAGAAAGTGATCGCCGGAGTGGCGCCCGACCGAGCAGAAGATCTGTTTTTCCTTAAGGAGCTGCTTGAGGGCGGTAAACTCAAACCGGTGATTGACCGGTGCTATCCCCTGGAGCAGACCGCAGAAGCGCACCGCTACGCGGACACGGGCCACAAACGCGGCAGTGTGATCATCACAATCGCGGCGGAGGAGTAAACCAATCATGGAGTCGAAAATCATTCTGTCCGCCACATGGGTGGTCGTCACGCTCATCTATCTGTATGACGATGTCTTGCGCATCTGCAGCGGCGACTTTACGAAATCAATGGCCAACCTGAATTTCAATCAGGGCGTTTGGTTAGGAATTGCCATCTTGATGCTCATACCCATATTGATGGTATTCCTGACCCTGGTCTTGCCCCAACCGGTGAGTCGCTGGGTGAATATCATCGTAGCCGTCTTCTTCTTCCTGTTCAACCTGCTTGGTCTGCCCACCTATCCCTCGCTATATGACAAATTTATGCTGGCAGTCAGCCTGGTATTCAATGTTGTCACGATCTGGTATGCCTGGAAGTGGATCTAGGATCGGGCAGCGTTGGACAGTTTTATTCTCTGTCATCAATCACCACATCGATCACATCATCTGATGATGCGTCATCACCATGTTGGTCAGTATCCTATAGCCGGATAAACGCCGAGAGAAAAGGATGAGGTGCATAAAGATGTCCAAACCGACCGCAAATAATGAGTATTACGAGATCCGCCTCAAGGGACACCTGGAGGCCCGTTGGGAGCAATGGTTTGACGGCCTGATTATCTCGCTCGAGGAGGACGGTAGCACCCTCTTGAGCGGCCCGCTGGCTGACCAGGCGGCCCTGCATGGCATCCTCAAAAAAGTGCGCGATGTGGGCCTGACTTTGCTCTCGGTGAATTCCGTCAAGCCAGATCGTAAAGAGGGCACTGAGACGTAAGTTGTCCGCCTTTGATGGCCCAAAAGCATTCGCGCTTCAATAGCAGTCGCAATCAAAAACTAAGAGTTCAACTCCATTCGATAAGG
>JAGDMX010000246.1 GCA_017860725.1 Chloroflexota bacterium
TTGTGCAGCTTCATCAGACGTCCCTCCCTTTGAATTGAAATAAGGCATGCGAATGCTGGATTATATCAAAAACCCACCCATTATGAGAATGGGATGAGTGCGGTTTTTACATCGAATTAATCAATCACTCGTCATCCCCCTCCCCTCAATTCGACCAATCCGGATCGTAGCCTCCTTTTCCGATCTTGTGATCGCCCGACCCATCCGCATTGATGACCCAGATACCTGTCTTCTTATCCTCCACTCTTTCATAGGCGATCTGGTTTCCATCCGCCGACCAGGTTGGCTGAAGTCCACTGTGGTCCGTTAATTTCCTGCGTTCTGTCCCATCCGCCTGCATGACCCAAATGCACCAATCATAAAGATTGACGTATGCAATTTCATCTCCCTTTGGAGACCAGGCCGGGTAGCCCCCATCGCGGTAGAGCTGCGTTTCCCGGCTGCCATCCGGGGCGATCGTCCAGATGCCGTTATTGACCTCCCCATGAAAAATAATCAACTCCCCACGCGGAGACCAATTTGCAAAGCTGCCATTTACGGTTGATAATTGGTGTGCGTCGGTTCCATCAGCATTCATGATCCAGATAGTGCGGCTTTTTCCGACCGTACCCCCAACATGAAAAGCCAGCTTGCTCCCATCCGGAGACCAGGCAGGCGCCGATCCAAAGGTGGTTAACTGGATGGGATTCGTGCCATCCGCGTTGGCCACCCATACACCTTTATCATAGAATTCACTGAATGCAATTTTGGAATTATCGGGTGAATACTCGCCAAACCAGCCGGGATCGGCCACCTTTTTGATAGCAGTGCCATCCGGTGCCATCCTCCACAGTTTATTGTCGTTGTGATACAGGATCGTCCCTGTCGCTGGCCTCGTACAGCCCACCATAAATACCAGAACCATCGCCAGTGAAACCGCTCCTACCAGAATTGTAAATTTCTTCATACTGACCATCCTCTACAATCATTATAGATATTCCCCTGTCAAAGTCAATCTCCTTTTCCTCCTCCGGACTCCAGGCTTTTGCCGGCGCATTCGTCCCCTGCATGCAAGTCGCCCGGTTAAGCTCTCCGATGATATCAAGGTCCGTTTGAATGTCCGGCCTGGCGCAGGTGGCACCCTTGACCAGATCGCTCGTGTAAAGTAACTAGCCGTACTTCCCGATCTCGATATTCCGGAAGTAAAGCCCTCGCTTTTGCACAGCGATGCTCAGCAGAACAATTTCATCAGCACCCAAAGCGGAGCAATGGTGATCGATCCGGCGGTATACTACGGAAATTCGGAGATCAACCTCGCTTAGAACCTTCTATCCTAGCTTTCTACGTTCCCACATCTCCATAATTGCCCGGTGGTCGGGTACGTTTTCGAGGAAGGATTGCCGCCAGACCGGTATATTATTCCTGTCAGCCACCTTTATTAATTCCGAATGACCAATCTCAATGACTGCCTGGACGTTTTCTTCTTCACCAATGGCATCGAAGGTTTCGGCACAGATGAGGTAAATCTTCCCGGGGTTGCCCATCCCCATCCATCCGTGTACTTTCAAATATTCCCAGGCTTCATGTACATACTGCCGCGCCTCGTCCAACTGCCCTTGTTGGACTGCGCAGGCAGCCAGGCCGGCCGTAGATTCGTATAGCAGGGCGGTTAGCCCGTGGCTCAAGGCCAGCTCTCGGGCTTCATTGAAGCGCCTGGCCGCGCCAGGTGCATCACCCATCGCCAAAAGCACCCATCCCAGGTCCTCTAACGCAAAGACCTTCCCGCGCGCGTCCTGGGTTGGGGAAATTTCCTGTAGTGCCTGCTCTGCCAACTGGTGTGCACTGCGAAGGTCGCCGGAAGCCAGGTAAATTTCGGCCAGGTTCATCAAGTTAAAAGCCAGCATCCGGCGGGCGCCTAGAGCCTGGCAAATTTGGCTGGCTTGCTCGATGAGCGCCCGGCCTTGTTTATACAGCCCGCTCCCAATATAGGCGGCACCCAGGTTCCCCAGCGCATTCGCTTCCAGGCTGCGGTTGCCCAGACGGTGGGCCAGCTCTATAAGTTCGAGAAACAGCGGATGCCACCTGGCAGAGTCGCCTAACTCGCTGTAACAAAAAGCTGCCCGGTTAAGTACATAAACGAGCACATTCTCATCGCCCAGCAGACGAGCCTGGCATAATGCTTGATCGGTTTTTTCGATAGCAGCGGCTTGATCACCCCGGTGGATATCCCCTACCGCGCTAATGGCAAGTGCTTTCGCCTCGATCGACTCGTTCCCACACCGCCGTGCAACTGTCAGCGCTTCCTGGGCAGCCTGGTCGATGATGTTTATGTCCGCTGTGCTCATGCCAAATATCGCCTGGCGGAGAGTTGCTTCGGCCAGGTAATTCTCGTCTTCGAAAGTGTGCGCCAATTCAAGCATGACAGCAAGATCGGCTTTCCAGGGCTCAGCCTCGCCCTGCACGAAATAAGCCTCCTCCCGACCCAGCAGAGCCTGCCAGCGCCGCTCCCGGTCGACCGGTGGGAGCAGCTCCAGCGCCCGGGTGTAAAATCTGGTCGCCTCACGCGGCGCCCCCTGGCTGAATGCACGCTGGCCAGCCCGCAGATACCAATCCGCCGCTGTGCTCAGCTCGCCAGCTCGCTCGCAGTGCTCTCCTAATAGCCCGGCAAACTCATCCAGCCGCCCTCCCTGACGCGCCTGCTGCTCCAGCCAGCCCGCCGCTACCTTGTGCAACGTCGCTCGCTCGCGTTTCAATACGCTTTCATAGGTCACTTCTTGCAGCAGGTTTTGGTGGAAGCTCCATTCGGTATCGCCCTGGAATGCCGAGGCGGGTTGCGCCTCCACAAAGCCGCGTGGCTGCAGGCGTCCCAACATCTCCTCCCCGGCTGGTACGCCTAAAGCCTGCACGCCACCTGTCCAAAAACGCCTGCCGAAGATCGCCCCGCGCTGCAATGCGGCACGCTCAGACTGCGAGAGCGAGCTCAGGCGGGTTAGCAGCAGGTGCTGCAGAGTAGCCGGCAGCGGCTGCTCCTTCAACCTTTCCGGCACGAAGCGCCACCGTTCGCCACTCGTGTCAAGGATATTGTGATCAATGAACCAGTTGACCATCTCCTCGGCAAAGTAAGGCACACCCTCGGACCGTTCAACTAATAGATCGAGGACCTGCTCGGGGACGTCCACGACCCGTTGTAACAATTCCGCTGCCAGCTCGCGCATAGCCACATCGTTCAGCGGCGCCAATTCGATTAACCTCCCGTACATTCCCCCCCCTGTCATTGCGCCGGCTGTACTCAGCCGCAGCGGTTTTTGCGCAGCAATCTCACCTCCGCTTTCAGTCGCTGCAGAGGCCGCGAACAGCAGCGTCAGTTCCTCCGCTGGGCTCCACTCCGGGCGCGCCGCTCCCAGGATGAACAATCCCTTTGGGAGCTCCTCTTCCGCTCCTCCCAGAATTACTTCCATCAGGTACTCCCAGGAGGCAGCATCCGTCCACTGCAAGTCTTCCAAAAGCACCACTACCGGGTACTGTCGGCGGACAGCCTGGACCAGCTCGCGGCTGACCACCAGCGCTCGCCCCTTCACCTGCGTCGGGTCGCTGCGCATCCCCTTGATATAGGGGCTTTCCCCAAACGGCAAACCTACCAGCAATCCAAGGGCATGTGCGGCTTCCTCGCAATCGTCTTGTCCGGAAAACTCCTTGAACCGTTCCACCCATTTCGCTTCTGCCTGAGCCAGCGGCAGGTCGTCGGCGATCTGGAAGCGGTCGAACCACAACCGCCGAGCCAAGGCAAAGGGTTGGTTGGCGTCATCCGGGAAAGCCCGCGCCCGCAGCAGGCGGGTGGTTTCTGCGCGTAGGTCGATCCAATCGCTCAGGTCTTCCATCAGGCGGCTTTTCCCCACCCCGAGCTCGCTCACCAGTTGTGCCCAGACAGTGCCATGCCCCTCGTAAGCCCGCAAGTAGGTCGCTTGCAGTGCCTGGGTTTCAGCCTCCCGCCCAATGGTGCGCGTTTCGACCCCGGCTACGCCGCGCGCCACGCTGCGGAATGGGCGCGGCTTGGCTCGTCGCACCAGGTAGGTCTGCAACGGCTGGCTCTTGCCTTTGACGGTTAATGGTGGGCGTGGGGTCAGGTCGAACACCCCGCGCACGTAGCGATAGGTGTCATGCGAGATCAGAATCCCGCCCGCGGGTGCTGCCGATTGCAGTCGCGCTGCCAGGTTCATCGCATCCCCACTGGCGATGAATTCCTTGTGAGAGGCTTCGCCGAGCTCGCCCACCACTACCAATCCGGTGTGGATGCCAGCCCGTAGTTGCACTTTCTGTGCTGCAAGCAGGTTTGTCACCGCCGCCTGCCCATCCAGCGCTGCTCGGATGGCGTTTTCCGGGTCATTCTCGCTGGCCTGTTTTGCTCCGAAGAAAGCCAATAGCCCATCGCCCAGGTACTGCGCGATGCTGCCGTGGTGAGCAGTGATGGCCTCCCCCAGCGTGGTGTGCAACTTTGCCACGATCTGGCGCCATTCTTCGGGGTCCAGTCTTTCCGCCATGCTCGTCGAGCCGACCATGTCGATGAACAGGATCGTCACCATGCGCCGCTCTTCGGCCGGTGCCGCATGCTCCTCCAGCTCCGCTTGCTTTTCTAGTGCTGCTAGCTGCTGCCGTGAAGCCGCTAGAATTGGATCGACTATTGCATCCCCCAGCAATCCACGCTGCGCCTCAAGCGCGTCGATCGAAGCGTGCAATTTCTCGATTTGTGTTTGGATAGGTTCTGCCATACCTGACCTCGCCTGCTCAGATGCCAGGAAATAGTGAATCGACATCAATAGATCCGCCCAAATTGATCATATCCTTTAATTCGAGACTTTACAAGTGCAAAACGAAAGTATCCTTAAACAGGACTGTTTCTAGCGCCAGGGAAGGTTCCGCGCTTGTTAACCCTGGAACGGATGGGAACCAATAATGCGATTGCAATCAGGGTCAGGCATATCCCAATGATGAATGTAGGGACT
>JAGDMX010000247.1 GCA_017860725.1 Chloroflexota bacterium
CTGATGTTTCTTGTCCTGCCATTGGTGGCGCTATTGCTGCGCACCTCTCCTCAGGAGCTGGTTGCTAATCTGCAAAAACCTCAGGTGATCCAGGCGATTTTGCTCAGCCTTTCCACCTCGTTAACGTCCACCCTGGTGATTGTGATCTTTGGGACGCCGTTGGCGTTGGCCCTCGCCCGCCATATTCTTCCCTTTGAGCGCCTGATTGATACCTTGATCGACATGCCCCTCGTACTTCCTCCGGCCGTGGCTGGTGTGGCCTTATTAATGGCTTTTGGGCGGCGCGGTATCTTGGGCGGCTGGCTGTCGGATTTGGGCATCGAGATCGCCTTTACCCCGGTCGCTGTGATTCTGGCGCAGATATTTATCGCCGCGCCGTTTTATATCAAAGCCGCCACCCTGGGATTTGCCGGTGTGGATCGCGAAATGGAGCAAGCTGCCAACCTGGATGGGGCCAGTGGCTGGCAGGTTTTTCGCTATGTGATCACCCCGCTATCCTGGGCGGCGCTGCTCAGCGGCAGTGTCATGGCCTGGGCACGCGCCCTGGGCGAGTTTGGCGCTACCATCATCTTTGCGGGCAATTTTCCCGGGCGTACCCAAACCATGCCGCTGGCGATTTACCTGGGCTTTGAGCTGGACCTGGAGGTGGCGCTCACCCTGTCCGTGATCTTGATTGGGTTTTCATTCCTGGCCTTGTTTACCGTACGCGGCATCTTACGCCGCGACTTTACCTTGTGACCCGTTCTCAGGTCTGGTAAGGCACCTCGATAATCACCACATCGGGGATATTGAACAGCGCATTGCGCAGCCAGAATGCCGTCTGGGTGTGCAGCAGATTTTGCCAGCGCTTAGCTGGCACGAACTGCGGGACGATGATCGTGATGATCTCGCCGGTTTGACGGGTTTCTGCAAGTCGCTGAATGTAATCCAGTAATGGCTCCATCAGCAATCGGTAGGGCGAGTCGAGCACCACTAATCTTGTCCCATTGCCCCAGGTGTCCCATTTCTGCTTGGTCTTCTCAGAGTCAAGCGGGTCGATGGATACATGCACGGCAGTTACATCCTCCGAAAGGTTGCGGGCATAGTTCAAGGCTTGCAGGGTGCCGCGATGTACACCAGAAACGGGCAGGATCACCCGATGGCGTTGGAACTGGATCACCGGTACATCATAGTTGGAGAGCGACAGGCTCTTGGCCAACGATTTGTAATGGCGATGAATGGAGAAGAAAATTGTTACCAGGGTGGGTGTCAGGACCAATACAATCCAGGCTCCATCGACGAATTTTGTTACGGCAAATACAAGCATAACCACAGCAGTACATACCGCGCCGAAGCTGTTGACCACCATTTTAAACGTCCAGCGCGGATCAAATTTAAGGATGGATCCCGGTTCTTGTACTTCCTGACCGGGTTCTAGGTGCCCGGATTTCCACCAGCGCCGCGCCATCCCCGCCTGCGATATCGTGAAGGAAAGAAACACGCCAATAGCATACAGGGGGATCAGGGCGGTTACGCTGGCCCGGAAGAGCATGATTAGCAGGCTGGCAATCAGCGCCAGGGTCACTATACCTCGGGAGTACACCAACCGGCTGCCGCGGAAGGTTAGCTGACGGGGTAAAAAGCCGTCCCCGGCGTGCAGCGCGCTCAGGCGGGGGAAATCGGCAAAGGCGGTATTGGCCGCCATAATCAGGATGATGGTAGTAGCCGTGATGGTCGCCAGGTATAAGATACCCCTCCCGTCGTAGGCGGTGCGTGCCAGTTGTGAAATCACAGTTTCATGCTCAGAGGGCACGGCATCGATTTGGCCGGTCAGGAAGGTGATGCTCAAGAACAGAACACCCAGGATGATTGACATCCAGATCAGGGTCGTGCCGGCGTTGCGGCTGCGCGGCTCGCGGAAAGCGGTGATGCCATTTGAGATGGCCTCCACTCCGGTTAGGGCGGTTGTACCGCTTGAGAAAGCGTGCAGGATTAGAAACAAGGTGATTGGGGCGAGTGTCTCGACCTCCAGGTTAGGTGGATTGACGACTGTTCCTAATGTGCCGGCGAAATACTGCACAAAAGCAAAGCCCAGGGTGATGATCATCATCACTATGAAAAAGTAGGTTGGGATCGCAAATGTTACTCCCGATTCTTTAACGCCCCTCAAGTTGATCAGCATGATCAACAGCACCATGGCGACGGCGATGGGCACCTTATAGGGGACCAAGGTAGGATAGGCAGAGGTAAGCTGAGCCACACCGGAGGAAATAGAAACCGCCACGGTAAGTATGTAGTCGGTTAATAGAGCAGCACCTGCGGTTTGAGCGGGTAGCTCGCCCAGGTTGTCACGTGCCACGATATAAGCGCCGCCGCCGCCAGGATAGGCGTGAATCGTCTGCTCATAAGAAATCGTGACGATCACTAGCAAGGCAACAATCGCGATGGCAATCGGAAAGGCATACCCAAAGGCGATTGCTCCCGCCGCTGCCAGCACTACCAGGATTTCCTGGGTAGCGTAGGCGGTGGACGATAGGGCGTCGGAGGCAAAGACTGCTAAACCCACCGCTTTACCGATCGTCTGGTGCGGCATATCGGCAGTGGATAGGGGCTTACCGATCAGCCAGTTGCTCCAGGTGTGAGTAAGGTTAAGCCTTTTGGTTTTTGAATACGCTCCGTTTTTAACGACCGGTTCGTAATTTGAGATATCTGTCATTAAAAATGCCTTTCCGTTATCTACACGGTTTGCTCTCGGTTAATCAGGCTAACCCCAAAAGCCTTTTATCACGAATTCACATGTTTTAGTTAGCGTGATACGAAAATGGATTTTACTTCAATGGTATTGAAAAATCCATACGATTATTGGATGATTCATGTTTGAATCGACCAACAATTGGATAATCTGTTATATAGGACAGAGAAAATAAGAAGAAGACATCCCTGGCAATTCACTCGGCTTGAATTACGCTTGTTGTTTAAGCTGATGACTCATGCAGACCTGGTCATCCCTGTTATTGTTAGTTATCGTGAATTCGGGATAAACCCAAAACACCCCTTTTTTCCTTATCCCGAACTGATGTTATTATGTATAGGGATATTCAGGAGAAGGCAGTCGGGAGCCGCTGCGCGGCATGATCTGGCGGCTGCGTTAACCGCTATTCTCAAGTGCGGTAAGGCACCTCAATAATCACTACATCGGGGATATTGAACAGCGCATTTCGCAGCCAGAAGGCTGTCTGGGTGTGCAGCAGGTTCTGCCAGCCCTTGGCCGGCACGAACTGCGGGACGATGATGGTGATCACTTCGCCGGTCTGGCGAATCCGTGTTAGCTCCTGAACATATTCCAGCAGCGGTTCCATCAGCATTCGGTAGGGAGAGTCGAGCACCACCAATCTTGTACCATTCCCCCAGGTATTCCACTTTTGCCTGGTCTTCTCGGAGTCAATCGGATCGATCGACACATGCACCGCAGTCACATCTCCCGAAAGGCTGCGCGCATAGTTCAAGGCCTGCAGTGTGCCGCGGTGTACGCCGGATACAGGCAGGATCACCCGATGGCGTTGGAACTGAACAACCGGCACATCATAATTGGATAGCGACAGGCTCTTGGCCAGGGATTGATAGTGCATGTGAATCCTCCAAAAAATTAAGACCATAGTAGGGGTCAGGATTAATACAATCCATGCTCCGGTTGTGAACTTCGTGACCGCGAAGACCAGCGTCACAATAGCTGTACACAAGGCTCCAAAGCCGTTCACAATCATCTTGATTTTCCAACGCGGATCGTGCTTCAGCGTTGAGCCCCGTTCTTGAACTTGCTGACCCGCTTCAAGATGGCCGGATTTCCGCCAACGGCGCGCCATCCCGCTTTGAGAGATGGTGAACGATAAGAAAACGCCAATGGCGTACAGAGGGATCAGGGAAGTTACACTGGCGCGAAAGATGATAATCAGTAAGCTGGCAATCAGCGCCAGTGTAGCAATGCCGCGGGAAAATACCAACCGGCTGCCGCGGAAAGTCAATTGGCGAGGTAGAAAGCCATCTGCTGCAATCAGCGCACTCAGTCTGGGATAGTCTGCAAAGGCGGTATTGGCCGCCATGATCAGGATGACGGTAGTAGCCGTGATGGTCGCCAGGTATAAGATGCCCCTCCCGTCGTAGGCGGTGCGTGCCAGTTGAGAGATCACAGTTTCGTGCTCGGAAGGTACGGCTCCGATCTGGCCAGTGAGAAAGGTGATGCTCAAGAACAGAACGCCCAGGATGGTTGACATCCAGATGAGCGTGATGCCGGCATTACGGCTGCGCGGCTCGCGGAATGCGGTGATGCCGTTCGAGATCGCCTCCACCCCTGTCAGGGCGGTCGTGCCGCTGGAAAAGGCGCGCAAGATGAGAAACATTGTAATTGGAACCATCACTTCCGTTTCCAAGTGCGGCGGATTCTCAACTGTCCCGAGCGTACCGGTAAAGTACTGCACGAAACTGAACCCCAGGGTGATGATCATCATGACGATGAAAAAATAGGTGGGGATGGCAAAGGTAATCCCCGATTCTTTAACGCCCCTCAAATTGATCAACATGATCAGCAGCACCATGGCGACCGCTATCGGAACGCGATACTGAGCCAGTGCAGGAGAAGCCGAGGTGAGCTGGGCAACACCCGATGAAATAGAGACCGCTACCGTCAGGATGTAATCGGTGAGCAAGGCTGCCCCGGCTACGAGCGCCGGCAGCTCGCCCAGGTTGTCACGCGCCACGATATAGGCGCCGCCGCCGCCGGGGTAGGTATGGATCGTTTGCTCATAAGAAATCGTGACGATCGCCAGCAGCGCCGCAATCGCAATCGCGATCGGAAAGGCATATCCAAAGGCGATCGTTCCCGCCGCAGCCAGCACTACCAGGATTTCTTGGGTGGCGTAGGCGGTGGAGGACAACGCGTCGGAAGCAAAAACTGCCAGCCCCACCGCCTTACCGATTGTCTGGTGCGGCATTTGGTGTCTCGGGTGAATACCCCGTCCTTAACCGATGGCTGGCTGGTGGGAATATTGGTCATGGTTTTACCTTTAGATTTGACGGATATTAAATTATGATTGTAATGTGCTTACGATAAAAAGCCAAGATGTGCTCGTGATTAGTTCAATATGCAATTGACCGCTGGTGGAAATTGTGGCATAATCCCAACTCACAAGCATTATCGAACAGGCGATGATGGAAACGAGTAAGCCGGTAGACGGCTGCCAGCGACCCCGGGTGAGGTGCGAGCCGGGGCAGCACGATCGGTTGAAAATCCTTCCGGAGCCGCAAGCCGAACGCCGCCAGGTCAGTAAGCAAGCCGGGCTCGTCCCCCGTTAGCCAGGACAGCCAGGACGCAGGCATCAATTGGGTATCAAGGTTAAACCCGCTATGTGCCTGAACAGAGGTGCCTGCAGGATTGCAGGAACCAGGGTGGTACCGCGGGTAGTTGCTCCCGTCCCTGTTGGGACGGGAGTTGTTATTTTGTTTGGAGGAGGAGCTTATGTTTAAGCCGGTCTCGCCACGACTCAACGTGACACTGCTCGAAGAGGAGGTTCTGCGCTACTGGAAGAGCCACCGCATCTTCGAGAAATCCGGTGCACAGCGCCAGGGTTCGCCGGAATATGTTTTCTATGAAGGGCCGCCTACGGCCAATGGAAAGCCTGGGGTGCATCACGCCCTAGCGCGGGCCTTCAAGGATATTTTCCCACGTTATAGGATGATGCGTGGCTACCATGTCATTCGCCGCGGCGGGTGGGATACCCACGGCCTGCCGGTGGAGATTGGCGTGGAGAAGCAGCTTGGCTTTACCAGCAAAGGGCAGATCGAGGCTTTTGGTATTGCTAAGTTCAACGAGCTGTGCCGTCAGAGCGCCTTCGAATATATCCAGGAATGGGAGAGATTCACTGACCGCCTTGGCTTTTGGGTGGACTTGAAGACCGCCTATGTCACCTATACTAATGAATACATCGAGTCGGTATGGTGGATCCTGAGCCAGCTTTGGGACAAAGGTTTGCTGTACCAGGGCTACAAAGTGGTGCCCTACTGCCCACGCTGCGGCACGCCGCTCTCCGATCACGAGGTGGCGCTGGGTTATGACGAGGCGGTCGATCCGTCCGTGTATGTGCGCCTGCCGTTAGTGGACGAGCCGGGCGCTTCACTGCTCGTCTGGACCACCACACCCTGGACGCTGCCGGGCAATGTGGCGGTTGCCGCCCACCCCGATGTGGAATATGTAACGGTCGAACACTTGCTCCCGGAGGGCGGTCGTGAGCGCCTGATTCTGGCGAAAGCCCTGCTGGAGAACGTGTTTGGTGATGAATACTATAAAATCGTCGATACTTATAAAGGCCGTAAGTTGAAGGGGTTGCGCTACAAACCGCTGTTTACTTTCCTTCCCCTGGATAAGCCGGCGCACTTTGTGGTGCTCCAGGATTATGTAACCATCGAGGACGGCACCGGCCTGGTGCATACCGCCCCCGCTTTTGGCGCCGAGGACATGGCAGCTGCATTGGAGTTTGACCTGCCAATCCTGATGACCGTGGCGGACGATGGCACATTTATCCCGGAAGTGCGCCCCTGGAGCGGCAAGTTCGTCAAAGCCGCCGATCCATTGATCATTGAGGATTTACAGGCGCGCGGCCTGCTGTACAAAGCCGGCACCTATACCCATACCTACCCGTTCTGCTGGCGCTGCGACACGCCATTGCTGTACTACGCTCGCGGCACCTGGTATATTCGCACCAGCAATTACAAAGACAAGCTGGTGAATCTCAACCAGCGCATAAACTGGGTACCCGAGCATATCAAAGATGGGCGCTTTGGGAATTGGCTGGAGAACAATGTCGATTGGGCCCTGGGCCGCGAGCGTTATTGGGGCACGCCGTTACCCATCTGGGAATGCGACAACTGCCGGCACCAATTGATCATGTCTTCGGTTCACATGCTATCTCACTATGCCGGCCGTGACTTGAGCGGGCTGGACTTGCACCGCCCATACGTGGACGAGGTGCACTTCCCATGTCCCCAGTGCGGTCATGACCAGCATGGCACGATGCAGCGCGTCCCCGAGCTGATTGACGTCTGGTTCGACTCGGGTTCCATGCCGGTTGCCCAATGGCATTACCCCTTCGAGAACCAGGAGATGTTCCAGAAACAGTTCCCGGCCGACTACATCTGTGAAGCCGTAGACCAGACGCGCGGCTGGTTTTACTCGCTGCACGCCATCAGCACCATGCTGTTTGAGAGTGAGTCGTACAAGAATGTGATCTGCCTGGGTTTGATCCTGGATGGGGATGGGTTCAAGATGTCCAAATCGCGCGGCAACATTACAGACCCGTGGGATGTGCTCAGCCTGCACGGCGCGGATGCTTTCCGTTGGTACCTGTACACTGCCACTCCGCCAGGCCAGGAACGGCGTTTCTCGGTTGATCTGGTCGGTGAGGTTGTGCGTAATTTCACGCTTACGCTGTGGAATGTCTACTCGTTCTTTATAACCTACGCCAACCTTGATACTTGGAGCCCAGCAGAAGACCCAACCGCCCGGCAGTACGAATATACCGATCTGGATCGCTGGCTGCTTTCTGAGCTGCACGCCCTGGTACGGGACGTCACCCAGGCGCTGGACAGTTACGATGTTACCGGTGCGACTCGCCCGATCCAGAAGTTTGTGGATAGCCTGTCCAAGTGGTACCTGCGTCGTTCTCGCCGCCGTTTCTGGAAAAGCGAATCCGACGCCGATAAAAATGCGGCATATGCCACCCTGTACGAGGCGCTGGTTACTCTCAGCAAGCTGCTCGCCCCAACCATGCCGTTCCTGGCGGATGCCATGTACCAAAACCTGGTGCGCTCGACCAACCTGGATGCTCCCGAATCGGTGCACCTGGTCGATTGGCCTGAGTACACACCGGCATTAGTCAATGATGACCTGAATCGGGAGATGGCGTTGGTGATGCGCCTAGCCTCTCTGGGACACTCGGCGCGCAACCAGGCGGCCATCAAGGTGCGCCAGCCCCTGGCGGAGGTAGCCTTCTCGGTTAGCAATCCCGAAGAAGCCCATGCCCTGGAGCGCTACGATAACCTGCTGGTGGATGAGCTCAATGTCAAAAAAGTGCGCCTGCTTGGCTCGACCGGGGAGGTAGTCTCATACACACTGAAATCCCTGCCCAAGCAGCTGGGGCAGCGCTTCAAGGGACTGTTCCCCAAGGTAGCCCAGGCAGTCGCCGCCCTGGAGCCGGTCCAGGCTGCCCAGTCGTTGTTGAGCGGCAAATCGGTGCAGGTGGAAGTGGACGGCGAGACACTCGACATCCATCCCGATGAGGTTGAAGTGCGCGCCGAGGCCCACCCGGGTCTGGTAGTGGCTTCGGATGGTGCTTACCTGGCCGCGCTGGATACCATCCTGACGCCAGAGCTGGTGAAGGAAGGACTGGCGCGCGAGTTCGTACGCCGCGTACAGGATTTGCGCAAGCAGGCCGATTTTGACATTGCCGACCGTATCACGCTTTACGTTCAGGCCTCCCCAGGTCTTGCAGCCGCCATCCAGGCCCATCGGGAATACATCACCGGGGAGACGCTGACTCTGGAACTGGTGTATGCCCCACCGCCGCAAGGCGCTGCTAACGCCAGTCTGGAGTTTGATGGCGAGCAAGCCACCGTGGGCGTGGTAAAATCCCAATAGTCCGTAGCGGCGCACCGAAGGGTGCGCCGCAGTTCTTACAGTTGTTACCCCAAACTCGGGGTAAGATAGGATGATGCAGCCAACCCCAGATCTTGGAGGTATCGATGGATGACTTACAATCTTTTCGCAAAGCAAAGGATGAGTTTTTAGCTACACACCCCCACAGCCCACTGACACGCTCTCAGAAGAAAGGGTTCGCCGGGTTGAAATATTTCCCCGAGGCACCCGAGCTGCGTTTTCAGGTTGAGGTCGAGATGTTTCCCGACCAATCAGAAATTGAGATGCAGACCTCAACCGGCGAAATTCAGACCTACCGGCGTTTAGGTCGCTTCCGCTTCAGTGTAGTTGGGCAGGAGGCTGCCCTGACGATCTATGTGAGCGAAAACGGCTATTTCTTGCCCTTTGTCGATAATCTGGCTGGCAAAGAGACTTACCCGGCGGGTCGCTATTTGGAGCCGGAGTTATTGCCGGATGGCAGGTTCCTGGTGGATTTCAACCTGGCATATAACCCATACTGCGCTTATAACGAATTGTGGAGCTGTCCGCTCACCCCCTTCGAAAATCGAGTTAAGGTACCGATCCGAGCGGGTGAGAAGATCTTTGAGTGATGATTGCATGGCCCAAGACAGAAAACAAAAGCTAAGCTCCATTTACCATGCCGCCAGTCCATACGGCTGGCTGATTTTGTTAATTGCCGTTGCATGGTTTTATGTTGCAGCGTTAATCTATAGCAAAAATTGGTATGGGGTCTACCAGCCACGGGTTTTAATTAAAGGCCTGGTAGTCATTCCGATCCTATACATGGGGTTGGCCCTGGTATTCGGTAAATTAATCCTGCCGCGCCTGAAAGATAAATCCTGGAAGAGAATCAGCATCCTGCTGATCTTTGCCTTGGTAATCGCCGGGTTGCTGGCCTGGTTATTTCCGCCGCCAGTGCCGGTGATTAATAAATTGCACACCTTGCGTCTTATCCCGACTGGCGAAAAGAATCCTGAATCTAA
>JAGDMX010000248.1 GCA_017860725.1 Chloroflexota bacterium
TGTATTGTGGGTCTCCGGACCCAAGCGAGTCTTTAAAATTGTCTGTGATCCCCAAAGTATTATCAACATAAATTCTTAACATTGTTGTGTTGGGATCAATTTCAAAGCGTATCGTATGCCAAGTTTTCTCATCCAATATCTTTGTATAAAGGTTACCACCTGAATAATTGCATGATATTTTTATATCTGGCCAGTTAGATAAAGAGCAAATTGGATCAATCCATTGTGGATTGGTTGATTCGATAATTGCATAAGCAAAACCTTCTTGATTAGCGTCTATATTCATTTGTAGTTCGATGGTTGTTGGCTTCGTTATCGGAAATGATTTTCTTATCACCAGCTGCACACCGGTACCGGGTACATTATTGATGAGGTTCATCACACCGTAATTCTGGGATGCATAATTGGCTTCAAAATCCCTTTCTGCATATTGCCATAATAATGGGTTAAATCCACCGTTATATGACTGATCGTTGAAATCGTCATATATCGGCAGGTCAAGCACCCCCATATCCTTCAACCCGGAGTACAGCCAGGTGATGATCACCACCAGCGCCAGCCCGCCGGCAGTGAAATACAGCCAGCGAGGAATATGCCCGGCAACCGGTGTCTTTGCCTGGGCTTCCAGCCTACGTTGCGCCTTTCCGGCCACGTTCTTGCGGTCGCGAAAGCCGGGATCCTGGGAAGCGATCTCCCCCCAGGCATCTAGCGCCGCCTGGTATTGGCCGGCTTTGAGCAGCCTTACTGCTTCGTTATAGCGATCATCCAGTGCTTTTTGTCGCTCTTGCTCGGCCTGTGACTCGGCTTGCTTTTCACCCAGGCGCTCCAGCCCTTCCTGGGCCTGCTCGCCAATCCCCAACGGATCTTGGAATTTATCATCAAGAGCCCGGATCTGGTACAGCACTCCCAGGGCAGCCTGGTACTCACCCTTAGCCAGGTAGCTTTCCGCATGTCGGTATAGAACCGCAATTTTATCCTGCTTTTCCTGCTCTTGTTTCTGGCGCTCTTGCTCTTCGGCCAGGCGCGCTTCGCGCTCCACCTGGGCTTTACGCTCACTATGCGCCCGCCCCAGCAACTCAACTGTCTTGCGGTAGCCGCGCTGCTGCTCCTGGATTTGCAACAGGTGCGCTTCAGCCGCCTCCCACTGTCCGGCATCCATCTCGACCAAAGCCTGCTCATAGCGGCCGTCCAGCTCCTGCTGGCGCTGCAGGGCAATGACTGCTTCCTGTGCCTTCGCTCTCAAACCGGACGGGTCGTAATAATCGGGCTGCAAGGCATCGATGGAGGCAAACACGCTCAAGACCGCCTGCCATTTTTGGCTCTCGCCCAGGCTGAGCGCCTGTGTGTACAGCTCCGCCAGGCGCTGCTGGTGCTGGACAGCGCTCAGGCGGCTGGCAGCCTGCAGGTAATTCGGATCGACTTCGAGCAACGCCTCCAATGCAATGGCCGCTTCAGCCCAGTTGCTGGCCTGCTCGGCATCCCCGGCTTGCCGCTCCAATTGGAGCAGTTTTTGCTGGCGGTAGACCTCTTCCAGCCGGGCAGCCACCTCGGCATTCTCTGGCTGCAGCTCCAGCACGCCCTGGAAGCAGGCGGCTGCCCACTCCCAATCCTTGAGCCAGTAAGCCTCCAGCCCGTCATTGTAGCGCTTCTTGATCTTTTCTTCCGTCTCGCGGTCGAGGCTACGGGTTGGGCCGGTGGTGGGCTTGCGGGTGAGTTTTTCAGCGGACGGGATGGCATCTTTACCCAGGGTAAAAATCACACCCTCTGGGGAGCGCATGAACAATACCGGAGTCCCCCATTCCAAGGTCTCCGGCTCTGCCAGGCGAATGGCGCGCCGCCCTTCCGCCACAGCTTCGTCCACCGGGCGGCCGCGTGCTAGCAAACCATAAAATTTCTGCGAGAAAGTCACTGCCCCGCGATCGGAGATCGGGAACTGCATGGCGACAACCGCCGGGACGCCGGCCATCACCAACGCTGAGGCCACCCCCGCAAAAGGATCGCGGCCGGCCTGCCGTGACAGGCGGGCTGTTTCGCAGGCATTCAGGAACACCAGCCGCAAGTTGGCTGCATCGTGCAGCAGCACGCCCAGGGTGCGCCCGTCCAGCAGTTCGGAGTAGCCCTGCTCGTTCTCCAGCAGCAGGGCACCATCGCCGCTGTTCTCGTCAAAGCCGCCATGCCCCATGTAATGCAGGGCGTGGTATTGTCCATCGGACAAGCGCTCCTGCAGCGCCATCGGCGTGGCGTGCACTAGGGAGTCGGCTTGCACGTTTTCCAGGCGCCCCAGGCAGTCATCCATCCGCTGGCGCTCGGACTCCAGGTCCAGGCGCGGGTAGTCACCTGGATCGGACGAGACTACCAGGATGCGCAGCGGTGGCTGCAACATCAGTGGTGTGTAGGGTCGTTGGACGTCCAGGTAGCGCAGGATGGGGGTGAAACGTGACAGATTGAGAAAATCGCGGGTTTCCTTGCGGTACAGGTACTCCCAGGGCAACGAGACCAGCGTCGCCAGGCTGGGATCTTCCGGATCGATGTGCAGCTTGATGCGCAGGCCGCGCTCCTGGCCGTGCAGCATCCCCAGCGAGCGGTCCAGCAAAGACAGTACCGGTCCGCTGAACAAAGCAGTGAATAATTGATCGCCGATGCGCTGCGGCAGGCTGGCAACTGCACCGGCAGATACCTGGCGCTGTTGCGGCTGGTGGTGGCGCACAGCCTCATCCAGATTGGGGGCATATTCGGCTAATTTCTGTGGATCAAAAGGTGGGCGGAACACGCCGCGGCCTTCGCCTGCCGGTGAGCGCAGCACGATTACCGGATAAGTCTCGCCCTGACGTGGTTCGATCTTGATTGAAAAATCCTCGTACTCCATCTAGCCCCCGCTTTCGGTCACTTGGAAAACTCGTTGCCCGTAGGTTACGATGATCGTAATCTATATTATCGCATAAAACCTACAGTTTGGGGGATAAAATTTCCGCCAACCTTCAAAGCTAAAGGTTGAAATACGACAAAAAGGGAAGCCTTTCAGCCTCCCTTTGACATCAGTTCTGAAAAGATTGCTTCGAGCGGAAGAGAACCGCCTCGGAAGGACACTCTCCCCGCATGCCAGTGCGAGCGAAGCAATCCCAGATTTTTCCCTATAGATGATCAGGTCACGCTGTTTATCGCTATGATATGATCGATGACACTACGGCTGGATTTCTAGTAGCTCGATGTCGAAGATCAGCGTTGCCCCGGGGGGGATCACACTGCCCGCACCGGCATCGCCATAAGCCAACTCGGCCGGGACGCGCAGCTGGCGCTTGCCGCCTACTTTCATGGTTGCCACGCCCTCATCCCAGCCCGGGATGACGCCGCCCTCACCCAGGACGAACGAGAACGGCTCGTTGCGATCCACCGAGCTATCGAACTGCGTGCCGTCTTCTAGCCAGCCGGTGTAATGCACCACAACCGTTTGTCCAGCCTGGGGCGTCTCGCCCGTGCCTTCCTCGATGTCGTAGTATTGCAAGCCGCTTTCAGTAGTCGTATAGTTGTTGGGGTCGACCTCACTCATCTTGACCGGCTCATTGATATCGGTCAGCTCGATTTCCATAATCAGCGTCGAGTTGGCCGGGATGGTGGCGCTCGCCTGGTCACCTAGTGCCAGCTCGGGTGGGATCACCAGCAGGCGTTTTCCGCCCACTTTCATGCCGGTTACACCTTCATCCCACCCCGGGAAGACTGTATCGCCGCGCCCAACAACAAACGTGACCGGCTGGTTGCCGGCTGAGCTCAATATGTACGAATTGGCATCGTCGCCCGCCACCCAAACGGTATAGTGTGTAGTCACAGTGCTGTTGGCAGCGGCTTCACCACCGTCGCCCTCGGTGAGATCGTAGTACTTCAGACCGCTCTCAGTAGTCGTGAGATCGGACTCTGCCACCTCGCTGGGTTGGGGTGGCTCATCCACCGAAAGCAACTCGACATCCAAGACGACCTGGCTATTGGGCGGGATGGCACCATATCCCTCCTCGCCAAAGGCCAGATCGGGGGGTAATACCATTTTGGCTTTACCGCCGGCTTTCATCAAGGCCAGGCCTTCTTCCCAGCCCGGGAGCAGCTCGTTGCGCCCCAGAACCACCGTGATGGCCTGCCCATTCTGCAGACTGTTGGCGATTTCTGTGCCGTCGGCCAGCGAAATGACCGCGTTCATGCTCACCAGGTCGCCCGCCACCGGGGCGCGCCCGCTGCCTGGATCCACCTCGAGATACTGCAAGCCGCTGTCGGTCGTGGTGGCTCCTTCCAGGACAATTGGCTCTGCAGTAGGCACTGCGGTCGGCTCGTCGCTGGTTGCCGTCGACTCCAGGACCGCCGGATCCACCACTTGTGTCGCCGGCTGGCAGGCTGCCAGGGCGATCGTGAACAGCAGGACGATTGTCCCAATGATCCAATAATGATTTCTTTTCACTTTATGCTCCTATTGTTTAATTGACGGTTTGAGGTGAGGCATCCGGCAGCCCCGCAACTGGAATCGGCGGTTGCCCCTCCTGAATCAAAGGTCGATGCATTGTATCACGCTTCCCCCAAGGGTGAATAAAAACACAGCTTATCGAAATATTAAACTCACTCCCAGATGAATGCAGATTTTCATCCCAGATCTGCGGAGCTCCCTGGACGGGGTACAGCATGCCATGGTAGCACCTCGTGCGCAGGTTCATCTCTGAGATGATGCCTAGTAGCACAATGGTCCGGCTACACATCATCATCACGATACATTGTGTCCGTCTAATCACACAATCTCCCAATCAATTCTTCACAATTTCTAAACATTTATTGTTTATTATTGATAAAAATGCAAAGCTTTGTCTTGGGAGAGAAGAAAGATGTTCAAAAATAAAATCTTCTGGATAGTGACCGTCGTCTTGATCCTGGCACTGGCCGGTGGCGGATATTATTATTACTCGACTAAATTTGTCGACACGGCCTCTGGGACATCGACGCCACCATCTCGGATGCCGAGCTGAACGTGATCAAAGCCCAGCAAACCCTGGACGACCTGTACGCCGGTACCGAGACCAACCGCGCCAATGCACTGAACAACATCGCCACCTATGCCCAGGACGTGCGCGACGCCCAGTACACGCTGGATAACTACTCCCTGCCGCTGATCCTGCAAGGCATGGACGCTATCGAAGCGCTGGATAAGATGAAAGCCGAGCTTGATGCAGCCACGGCCGCCTTTGAGCCTTACCGCTATTATGCCGTCACCAATGATACCCGCCAGGAGCTGCTGGAGGCGCTGACCAATGCCCAGACTAATTACGATGCCGCCGTCAAGCGCCTGAATTACGAGTATGCCCTGCAGGTCGCTCAGGCCAACCTGGCTGAGGCCCGCAAGGAGTACGACCAGTACAAGGATGGCCCGGCTGCCGACGACCTGGCGCTGGCCCAGGCCGAGCTGGCCAACGCCGAAGCTAAACTCGCTCTGGCCAAGGAAAACCAATCCATTATCGACCTGGTCGCCCCGATCGACGGTACGGTCATGTCGGTTGATGCCACCATTGGCGAGGCGCTCAGCGCCACCAGCATCATCACCCTGGCCGACCTGAAGACTCCCATGCTGGAGGTCTACCTGGATGAGACCGACCTGGACAAAGCCGTGGTTGGCAATGAAGCCGAAGTCGTTTTTGATGCCTTGCCCGACCGCATATTCACCGGGAAGGTCGTCAGCGTCAGCCCTGGCCTGGAGACTGTCCAAAACACCATCGCCGTCAAGACCCTGGTGCAGCTTGATCCGGAAAGTGTGGATGTCAATCTGCCGGTAGGATTAAATGCCGCGGTGGATATTATCTCCGGGCAGGCGCTGAATGCCGTGCTGGTGCCGGTGGAGTCGTTGCGTGACCTGGGTGATGGTCAGTATGCTGTCTTCGTAGTCGAGAACGGTGAGCCGGTGCTGCGTGTGGTGCAGGTAGGCTTAATGGATATCACCTCCGCCGAGATTCTCTCCGGCCTGCAGGCTGGTGAGACCGTCACCACCGGCATCGTCCAGACTCAATAGGAGGCGCTGAATGGCCGATCAAACCATTATTCACACCGAAAGCCTGACCAAAATTTACGGCATGGGTGAAATCCAGGTGAAAGCGCTGGATGGAGTCGACCTGGAGATCCGAGAGAACGAGTTCGTCGCCGTGATGGGTCCTTCCGGTTCCGGCAAAAGTACCTTGATGAACATCCTGGGCTGCCTGGATCGCCCGACCGAAGGGCGTTACATTCTGGCAGGCGAGGACATCAGTGGATTGAGCAAATCGCAATTGGCGCGCATCCGCAATCAGCGCATCGGTTTTGTCTTTCAATCCTACAACCTGCTGCCCAATACCACCGCTCTGGAAAATGTCATGTTGCCGATGATTTACAACCGCAATAATGGACACCAGAGCGCCGTTGAGCAGAAAGAGAAAGCCCTGGCCATGCTTGAGCTGGTCAACCTGAGCGACCGCATCCACCACCACCCCAAGGAGTTATCCGGTGGGCAGATGCAGCGCGTCGCTATAGCCCGGGCGCTGATCAACGACCCCGTGCTGATCCTGGCAGACGAGCCAACCGGTAATCTGGACTCGAAAGCCGGCCAGGAAATTATGGGGTTGATGCGTGACTTGCACTCCCGCGGCAGCACGATTGTGATGGTCACCCACGAAAACGACATCGCCGCCCACGCCCAGCGGGTGATCCACTTCCGTGATGGGCATATCGAGAGCGATCAGCTCAACGGCCATAAAACACCACACCCCAACCTGGCGCAGGAGGCAAACGATGCATCCCAGTAAAGTCATCCAGATTGCCTGGAAGGGTTTGGCGAAGAATAAGCTGCGTTCCCTGCTCACCATGCTGGGGGTGATCATCGGTGTCGCCGCGGTGATTATCATGGTCTCCATCAGCGCCGGCACCGAGAAGACCATCGAAGAGCAGATTACATCCCTGGGGTCGAACCTAATCTTCATCTCTCAGAACTTCACCCGTATGGGGTTCGGAGGCGGTCCGGGGGAGCGCGGTGGAGAGACCGGCGGCCTGGTGTTTGACGATGCCTTTGCCATCGCCGACCAGGTGGAAGGCGTCACCGGGGTGGCCGTCGAGCAGCAAAGCGCTGAGACGGTTGAGTTTGGCGATGTGAGCCTGGACTCGGTCGAAATCCTGGGAACCACGCCCGATTTCCCCGCCGTGCGCGATATGACCATTGCTGAAGGGCGCTACTTTACCCAGCAGGAGGATGACCGCAAGCAGAAAGTAGCCGTGCTGGGCGCCAGCCTGGCCGAAGAGCTGTTTGGGGATGCCACTGCGGTGGGGCAGACGGTCAATGTCGGCGGTGTCAAGCTGGCGGTGATTGGAGTGCTGGCCGAACGGGGTATGGTCGGTAATGTCGACTTTGACATGCGCCTTTACACCCCCATCTCAGTCGTCTTCCAGAAGTTCACCCCCTCCATGTTTGCCCGCATCATGGGTGACCGGGTGCGCATGATCTATGCCAAGGTGGATACCGACCAAGTGCCGATGGAGGATATCATCCTGCAAATCCAGCTCTTGCTTGCTAAGCGTCACGATGTCAGCCTGGATGCGGCGGACTTCTCTATCACAACCCAGCAGGATATTATCTCGACCCAGGAATCGACCACAGCCGCCTTCCGCGACCTGCTGGCCTGGGTGGCGGCCGTCTCACTGGTGGTGGGCGGCATCGGCATCATGAATATCATGCTGGTCAGTGTCACCGAGCGCACGCGTGAGATCGGCTTGCGCCAGGCGGTCGGCGCCACCCCTAACGATATCCGCTGGCAGTTCTTGACCGAGGCGTTGTTGCTCAGCCTGGTGGGCGGCCTGATCGGTGTGCTGGTGGGTGTGGGCGGCGCCTGGCTGTTTGGTGAGCTGGGTGGGATGCGCACTGTGGTGGTGCCGACCTCGATCGTGCTGGCGTTCGCTTCTGCCGCCGCAGTGGGTATCTTCTTTGGCTTTTACCCCGCCAACAAGGCGGCACAACTGGATCCGATCGAGGCTCTCAGGCATGAATGATATTGAATGCCTTTGCGAGGAGCCAAAGTCCCGTGCGAAGCGATGGATATGGCGACGAAACAATCCAATCACTCTTGGAAAATGTGAGATTGCCTCGCAAAGAATCCTCGCAATGACATGTGAAAAAATAAATTCATAATCGACGATTTTTTTCCTTAGAGGAGTTCAACATGAAAAAAGGTATTGCTTTACTGCTAATCACGCTGCTGTTGATGGCGTTGGCCGCTTGCGGCGGCTCGGCCGGTAGCCAGACGGATGAAACCACCGCTCTTGAGGGCACAGCCGTCCCGCCTGCTGATTCCGTTCCGCAGCCAGTTGATGGAACACCAGTCTTTCAGGCGCAGGGCGAGATGCCGGATGGCATGACCCTGGCTCTGGCCACCTTCAAACTCGATGAGACCGACACGCCTATCGACGCTGCCCAGGCTGCACAGCTTCTGCCACTGTGGAAGGCGGCCCGTAGCCTGAGCGAGAGTGAGACAGTCGCTTCCGCCGAGATCGAAGCCTTATTCAAGCAGATCCGCAATTCACTGACCGTCGAACAGCAGACGGCTATTGATGCCATGGACCTCACCCCGCAGGATATGGGTACCATTGCCGAGAAATACGGCTTTGAGCTGGGTTTTGGTGGGCGCATGGGCAACATGGATGAGAGCACCCGTGCAACTGTGGAAGCGTTCCGTGCCAGCGGGCAGATGCCTGGGGCAGGGGTAGGACCAGGTGGGGGTCAAGGTGGACCTCCCGGTGAAGGCGGGGTTTTTATCGGACCCGGCGGTGGCATGGCCGGCAGCGGCATGGATCCGCAGGCGATGGAGACCGCCATTGCCGAGCGCGGTGGGTCGCGCGGCGCCATGCTGGGCTTACCCTCGGCGTTGCTGGATGCAGTGATTACGTTTTTAGAGAGCAAATCATAATGTAATGCGTTTACTCTCTCGGAGATCGTAAATCGTAGGGCGGCCATAAGACGGTTGCCCTATGTCAGGAGCCACTTAATGCCTAAAAAAATCTTGTTGATCTTGCCGCTGCTGTTGGTGTTGTTTAGCGGGGCATCTTATGCGGACTTGTATCGCCTGACCGTGATCAACAAATCCAAGATGCCCGTCGAGCTGACTATGACTGGTCAGGACGAGGATGGCTTTTACGTACTGCGCGTCCCGGGTGCCAGTCGCGGGATACCAACTGAGCAAATCTTCACAATCGCTCCCGATACCTATACCACCAGCCTCTTTTATGTGGAAATATACGATCCGGTATACGGCTACACTTGCGACTCGAAAAGCCAGGAGCTGCAAATTTATCGTAACGTGCGCCTGGTAATCTACGATTGTAACCACAGCGTGCGTCGGGGCAGCGAGCCGTCTTCTCAGATCAAGTACGGTGCCATGGGCCGCGGCAGGCGCTAAGGCTGGTTGGAATGTTTGCGTGATTTTAGAGTGAGGTACATCCTGCTCACGGCACCCCTGGGATTAGTAACGCCCAGGGGTGCTTTTGTTCTAATAAGATCAATTTACTTGTATAATATCTCCGATATCATAACAGGTTGCGGAGGGATTTGACTTAATGAATATCCTGCTGTGGATCCTGCAAATCGTATTCGGGTTTTATTTTATCTTTGTTGGGGTCATGCACTTCGTCCTGCCACCCGGTTTGCCGGATATGATGGGCTGGATGTATGA
>JAGDMX010000249.1 GCA_017860725.1 Chloroflexota bacterium
GACCCGGATGGCGTCCGTGCCGATTACGCCGGTGTTGATGTAGGCATAGCCCGGCAGCCCGGCCACGATGTCGGCCAGCGGCTCGACGCCGGTGGTGTTCTCCAGCTCGTTCAGTCCGATAATATCGGCATCCAGGCCGGTCAGCGCTGCCAGCAGCTTATCACGCTGGCGGTTGAACTCCGTTGGCTGGTCGCTGTCCCAGCCGCGGCATTCCACATTATTCAGCGGACCGCACTTATTATCCAGCGGGTTGCTGGACGGGTAATCCGCGGTGACGAAGAAGTTAAGCGTGTTCATCGCCGCCACTCGCAGGCTGCCGCCGACCGGCTCGGGTGCAGCCGTTCGTGGGTTAACTGCCGTGTAATCGGCGGGGCCGGTGGGGAAGATTCGATATAGACTGAAGTCGAAACCCAGCACGCCGACCGTGTTCTGCACCGTGTCGCCGCCGCGGAAACGATTAGCCAATGAGAAGGGGTCGCCGTTCGGGTGACGTAAAACGGCTGGGTTTTGGGCGCTGTTGGCATCATCCAGCGTGATCCGCCGCAGGCTGTTGGCCAGGGTGCGGGCATTGGCCGGCGCGCCCGGCTCGTCGATGGCCGTCCCCGTGAAGGGCCGTGGCTCGCCGTCTAGCGGCAGAGCTAGCACCATCTCGCCGAAGCGATCGTAGTTGAAGTACTCCGAGATCACCAGAGATTGCGGGAATCGCACCAGCATGCCCTCGAAGCGCTCGGGGTAGCTGGCGTCGGCGAAGGGCATAGTTACATCGGTCGCTGCCACGCTGCTGCTGCCACAATTGACAATGTTAGCTGCCGGCACTGCCGAGGAGTTGCTGTTCGAGCCATTAATCGTGGTTTGGTTGAAGCGCTCGCGGGCGAAACCGGTTACCCGCACCACCTGGCCAACGCTGACCAGGTTGCTGCTGCCAGTGAAGACGAAGATGCCGTCTGAAGTGGCGGTGTCGCCATCACCGGTGGGATCCTGGAGGTAGAAACCGCTGGCGCTGGCAGTGCCCTCAAAGTCACCCACCACGACGCCTTTGGTTGTAACTGTTCCAGGGATCGGTGTGGAAGAACCACTTCCCTGGATAGTATAAATGGGTGTAAACGATGTAGCACATACATCGTAGGGTGAGAATCCGACCACAAAATTCGTCACCATGTTATCCGGTGGGTCATTGCCATCCTGGTCGCTGACTTGATTAGCTAATACGGTCAAAGTACAGCTTTCGCCGTTTGTCAGTGAAATACCGGGATCGAGACTGAAGGTCATAGGACCACCGCTGAAACTCGTGGCAACGACTCCGCTTACGGAGCAGCTCAGAGTGAACCATGAACTGGTTATGTTCACGGGCTCGCTGAAAGACACCGACAGATTAGCATTGATTGGGAAGTCTGTAGCTCCGTTAATGGGGAAAGTACCTGCGACTTCGGGAGCAGTATCCGTAGCGGCACAAGGAATTAGCGGAGAGGATGTATTGCGCGGTGTGGGTGCGCTGGCCGTAAAATCAGATGCGTTGTTATCAGTTTCTGCGCAGCCATTTGTAAGACGCAACGCTGCAGTCGTGTTGCTTAATGTCGGTGCTGCAGCTCCCTCATAAAAGTTCGCACTGCCATAACCCACCAAATCCTTGATCAGTGTAAGTTGGTCGGGAGTACAAGGTTGGTTAACACTCCCATTACACGCTAGTCCTGTCGTCGAATTAACGAGAGCAACTTTCCCGCCTGTAGCGCTCATGTTCACGGTGCCAGTCGCATCTGGTGTAGGCAAAACAGCGCCGGTTGTTCCGCCGGATTGTTGCACTAAATAGTATTGGCCTGGTGCAAGGGACCCAGACAGCAGTGTGACCGGGTTTCCCCCGAAGTAACCGGTACCTGTGGCGCTGGCATACTGCACTGACATACCAGACAATGACATGGTTGTAGTACCCCGGTTGAACAGCTCGATAAAGTCATTCCGGTACGGTGCACCAGAATTTCCACCTCCGCCATACACCTGGCTGATGACGATGTCTGATGAAAGAGCTAGTGCCGGCTGGCGCGCCGGTATGATGGTAGCCACCAGGGTTAGCAAAAGGGTGGCTATCAAAAAGAGTGATACGTGTTTTTTCATATGTGGTTCCTTATGAGTTGTGAAATCCTGAAAGGTTGATATAGGTTAAATGTCGCCCTGAAATGCCTTAGGATGAACTAGGGTTTCTTTTCACCTCCGGCTTTAGAATATCTTGGTTTCACTCTTTCCCCCCGGATCGGACGGTGGTGCCTGTCCGGCAATCTGGTAGATAAATGGTTGATGGAGCAACGAGTTGCGATATCTCTGGCTGAATTATACTAGATTACACTGATTTTATCCAATTCCTAATCATTTAATTAGGCTGCTAAGGCTAGAGACTATTCGACCAAGCTAGGAGCTGGTGCCTGCCACTATGATTGGGAAAAATTGAAATTGGCTACGACTTTCCAGCAGGTGGATCTTTCCCTGGTAGTAATTAACAACGTATAGCTCGCCATTTTCACCTTCGCCAAAGGAGCTGATATTGAATCCGGCCGATAGCTCAAACTCCGGTATTGACCATGTTAGCGGGATAGTGCTGGTTTTGTAAATGCTCCAGATTTTTCCTGAGCCAAAATCACCGTAGAAATAGCGTCCGGTCAGGTCTGAATATTTCTGATTCCGGTAAACGAAGCCTCCGGTAACCGAACTACCTTCGCCGTGTCCGTACTCGGCAATCGGGTCGGTGAGCAGGGCGGTCAGGCAGCTTCCCGTGAAATTATAATTGTGGGCGCCTTCCCGGCAGCGCCAGCCAAAATTGACTCCACCGGGTGTGCCAAAAGCCTGAAAATCGATTTCCTCCCACAAGCTTTGCCCTACATCGCCGATATACAGGTCGCCATTCAGGCGGTCGAAGCTGAAGCGCCACGGATTGCGCAGTCCCAGCGCCCAGATTTCGTCCAGTCCGGGCTTACCCACGAAGGGGTTATTCGCCGGGATCGTGTACGGGTTGCCGTGATCTACGTCCAGGCGCAGCAGCTTGCCCAGCAGGGAGTCAATATTCTGCGCAAAATTTTGCGGATCGCCCCCATCGCCGCCGTCACCCATACCGATGTACAGGAAGCCGTCTTTACCAAAAAGAAGCTGCCCGCCGTTATGATTTTCATAAGGCTGGGGAATTACCAGCAGAGTCATCGCACTGGCCGGATTAGCCAGATCGGGATTGGCGTTTGATCGCGTGTAGCGGGCAATCACCGTCGCGCCATCGACGGCACGAGTATAGTTGACATACAAGTATCCATTAGAAGTATAACCAGGATGGAAAGCCAAACCCAGCAGACCGCGTTCGCCGCCGGAGATCACCTGGGTTGTCAGATCCAGGAATGGAGTTGCCAGGACAATCCCGCTCTTTATGATGCGGATCTTCCCGGTTTGCTCTACCACAAACAGACGTTGCGTGCCATCCCCGGCGTTGGTCACCTGCACCGGTAAATTGAAACCAGTGGCGATCACCTGGTCGACTTTGATCTGGATATCCGCCGTAGGCAGGTTTGGATTGACTTCTTGAGCGCCTGGGGGGTAGGATAGCCTTGTTAGGTCCTGGCTTTCAGTGGCTGCCCCGGGTTGGGCCAGCATCAAGGGGAAGACCAGTACAATTGCTAAAGCCCAACTGCGTAACTGCCCATAGTTCCATCGTATTGTAGGAAACATAAGCCCCTCCTCATTCTTATTATACAACCACTTTGCAGGAAGACTCGCGATAAAACATGCTGCTGTTTGACTCTAACCCTAGAGCCTCTTGCCAGCTAAGCTGTTATAATTGCACAATATAACTCGAATTTGGTAAATTATTCCGCCTGATTAAATAGGGTTGTCTCTTGACATCGATCATTCCCTCCTATGCTACAGCCCCATTAGCCAGCCTTATCGGTTTCTTTCGCCTGTTTAAGCACAACCCCCAGGCTGAATGGACCGAACAGCCCGGCCTGGAACGCTACCGCACTGCGGTTCCCCATCCCTGGTTCAGCGGAGTTGTCGCCTCCCGCCTCCCTTCCAGCAATGACCAAGCACTTATTCAGGAGCAGATCACATATTTTAATAACCAGGGAGTCAATACATTCACCTGGTGGTTGGAGCCGGGACTACCAGTGGATGAATGGGGCAACCAGCTGTTGCCTCTTGGATTTGCAATCTCCCATGACCCACCGGGTATGGTCTGTGATCTGAGGCGATTACACAGTGATCTATCGACACCAGCCAGCTTTAAGGTCATCCAGGTTAGCGATCAACCGACACTTGACATCTGGACCAAAACCTTTGTCAAAGGTTTTGGCTTGCCCGAGTCATATACCATTTCCTTTTATAATCTACTTGCTGGTTTTGGCTTGAACGCTATGTTAAAGCATTACCTTGGCTACTTGGATGGGGAGCCAAGCGCTGCCGCTAGCCTATTCATTTCGGATGGCATCGCCGGGATATACAATGTCGGAGTGATTGAACAAGCCCGCCGAAAAGGGTTAGGTGCTGCCATCACCCTGGTGCCTCTACTGGAAGCCCGCGACATGGGCTACACACTGGGCGCCCTGCAGTCTTCTGAAATGGGTTTCAATGTGTATCAACGCCTGGGATTCCAAAAGGTATCCAATGTGACCCACTTTTACTACCCTACTGTCTGAGTCTAATAATACGTCAGTTCGGGATAAGGAAAAAGTGGTTTTTTCCCCGAATTCATTTTAATAATAGCTTACAAAAACGATCGATCCGCGACTTCCGATAGCCGTATGGTATGCCAGGTGGCGAGTCCCAGGATACCGATCACCTCCCTGTTAATTGCTGGATATTCGTGTAACCAGCCCGCCCAAGTTCTGCAGGGCACGCTCGATGCGATAATTGAATTCGGCTGCATTCAGACGTATGAAATTGGAGAACTGCCGGCTTGTCGAGAATACGTAACCCGGGGCGAGGGTGAT
>JAGDMX010000250.1 GCA_017860725.1 Chloroflexota bacterium
GGCGAGCAGGCGGTGCAGATTGTGCTGGAGATTGCCCAGCGGCACAAAGCGCAGCTGATCTCCAAATCCAAGACGATGATCGGCGAGGAGATCGAGATCAATCACGCCCTGGAGGCTGCCGGGATGCAGGTGGTGGAAACTGACCTGGGCGAGTACATCGTCCAGTTGCGGCATGAGCCTCCCGCCCATATCATCACTCCGGCAGTGCACCTGAGCCGCGCCGATGTTGGTCGGACTTTCCAGGAGAAGCTGGGTGTTCCTTATACGGACGATATCCCAACCCTGACTGCCATTGCCCGGCGCGTCTTGCGCCAGACTTTCCTTAATTCCGATATCGGTATCTCGGGCGTGAATTTTGGGGTGGCAGAAAGCGGCACGCTGTGCCTGCTGACCAACGAGGGCAATGGTCGCATGGTGACCACGCTGCCGCCGGTGCATATTGCCCTAATGGGCATCGAGCGCCTGGTGCCGACGTTGGAAGACCTGGCACTGATGTTAGAGCTATTGCCGCGTTCGGCTACCGGGCAGAAATTAACCGTTTATACCAGCCTGATGAACAGCCCGCGCCGACCAGGTGAGCCGGATGGACCACTGGAACGCCACTTGGTGCTGGTAGATAATGGACGCAGCGCTATGCGCCGTTCGCCACTGGCCGAGGCGTTGTACTGCATCCGTTGCGGAGCCTGCCTGAACGCCTGCCCGGTATTCCGTGAGCTCGGTGGGCATGCCTATGTAGGTGCCACTGGCAAAACGACGCCTTACCCCGGGCCAATTGGCTCTGTCATCTCAGCCGGCTTGTTTGGCGAACCGGAATTTAGCGTTCTGGCGCGCGCCACCAGCCTGTGCGGCGCTTGCCAGGAAGCCTGCCCGGTGGATATTGACCTACCCAAGCTGCTGCTGCGGGTGCGAGCCGGGCTGGTTCAGCCCGAATATGAGCTTGGTACCCTGACGGTACGGCATGGCTCGCACATCCCGTGGTACGAGGGCTGGGGTCTGCGCCTGTTTACCTGGCTAGCGACATCACCGACCCGCTTTCGCTTTGCCCAGCGCTCGCTGGGAGTAGTGGGGCGTGTCTTGGCGCCCAAATCGGCCTGGCTGCGTTTGCCGGCCGCCAGTGGCTGGGGACTCAGCCGCGACCTGATCAAGCCGCCGGTCAGGCCGCTGCGCGATTGGATGGCGCAGCAAGGTAGGTTAACCCAGCAAGAGGCGACTGCGCCCACAACTCGAGTGGAGGCAGCCAGCCCATCGAGCGATATTGTCCCGCAGCCGCACAAAGCCAATATCCCAGCCGACCAGTTGCTGGCTCGCTTTGTACAGGAGCTGACAGCTCTGGGAGGACAAGTAACTGCCTGCTCAAGCGTCCCACAGTTGGCAATCCAGATTGCTGATCTGCTGCGGTCGCACGACATTGACACCCTTCTATCCTGGGAATCCGGTGAAATGCCCGCAGGCCTGCTGGCGGAACTGCAAGCCCACGACATCCAGCTGCGATTCGCCGCTGATCCGCAAATCCGGGCTGGATTGACTGGTGCTCTGGCAGCCGTTGCAGAGTCTGGTACGCTGGTTTTACCGGCTGGCCCCGGTCGCTTGCAGGTGGCATCCCTGCTGCCGGAAGTGCATATTGCCGTCCTGCGCACTGCAGACATTCTGCCCACTTTGGCGGATGTTTTACGCCTGGATACGATCCGTCAAGCCTCGGTCACCACCCTGATTACCGGTCCGTCGCGCACCGCCGATATTGAGATGACGCTGACAATTGGCGTCCATGGTCCGGGTGAAGTCCATGTCTTCTGCCTTGATTCTGAAGAATAGCTTGGTCTTGTATAAAAACCGCCCGGCGCGGGTGCTGAACACCGGCGAACGGGTGGAGATTGAGACGGAGAGCGGCGTGCAGAAAGTGCGCCTCAAGGATTTGCTCTTACTACATCCCGGACCTTTGAACAGCCTGGCTGAGCTTCATCCACTGAGCGGAGATGTGCAAACTGCGTGGGAAATTCTCTCAGACCTGCCCGGCGAACACAACCTGGAAGAACTGGCTGAGCTGATTTATGGCGCCTATACACCGGACACCGCCTGGGCGGCCTGGTGGTGGGTGGCGGATGGATTGTATTTCTACGGATCCCCGCAGGCGCTATCCGCCTGCACGCCCGACCAAATTCTGCACGAACAGGCTGCTCGTCAGGCAAAGGCCGTCGAAGCCAAAGCCTGGCTGGATTTTTTGGATAGGGCACGCGCCGGTAGAATAACTCCCCAGGATCGACCGTTCCTGCGGGATGTGGAAGACCTGGCTTGGGGCCGCCGGACAGAAAGCCGCGTGTTGCGCGACCTGGGACGCAGTGAGAGTCCTGAAACTGCCCATGCCCTGTTGCTGCATGCTGGTATTTGGGAGATAAACATTAATCCTCATCCTGCTCGCCTGGGGATGCAACTGACCCTTCCCGACCCGCCCCTCTCGGATTTACCCGACGAGCAGCGCCTGGACCTGACTCACCTATTGGCATTCGCCATCGACGATCCGGGCAACCAGGAGCCAGACGATGCTATCAGTCTGGATGGCGAGCGCTTATGGGTGCACGTGGCGGATGCGGCGGCGCTGGTCTCGCCCGACAGCCCGGCAGACATGGAAGCACGCAGTCGCGGGGCAACCCTTTATCTGCCTGAGGGCTCGATCCCCATGCTGCCGTCCCAGGCGATACAGCGCCTGGGACTGGGTTTGAACCAGGTTTCTCCGGCGCTGTCTTTTGGGTTGCAGATCGACTCCGGCGGTGAGCTGGCAGGCATTGAAATCGTGCCCAGTTGGGTGCGCGTGCAGCGGCTTACCTACCCTGAAGCGGATCTGTACATGGATGAGGATCCGTTTGCAAAGCTGTATCGCATGGCCATGCGATACCAGGAGCGCAGGCGGGCTGCCGGAGCCGGATTTATTGAGCTGCCGGAGACAAAAATGCGTGTTGTTGATGGTGTGGTAGATATCTACCCAATTCTGCCCATGCGCAGCCGGGATTGTGTGCAGGAAGCCATGCTGATGGCAGGGGAAGCAGCAGCGCGCTATGCCCTGGAGCACACTTTGCCCCTGCCGTTTGCCTCCCAGGACCCACCCGACCCGCAGGCATTACAGGAAATGTTGATGGGCGATCCGTGGCGGGTGCTGAACATGTCCGAGATGTATGCCCTGCGCCGTTTGCAGAGGCGCGGTCAGATAGGAGTCTCGCCCTCTCGGCATGCCGGGTTGGGCTTGCCGGCTTATACGCGCGCAACCAGCCCACTACGCCGTTACCTGGATTTAGTCGTGCACCAGCAGTTGCGCCTGCACCTGAGCAGGAGTACTCTGCTCAGTGAGATGGAAATCCTGGAACGCGTGGGGGCTTCCGAGGCAGTTGTTGGTGGCATCAACCAGGCCGAGCTGCTCTCCGAGCGCCACTGGACACTGGTTTATCTGCTCCAGCACCCAGGTTGGCAGGGCGAGGGTGTGCTGGTTGAAAAGAGGGGCTTGCGTGGTAAGTTCATCCTGCCGGAGCTTGCGCTGGAGACACAGCTTCACCTGCGGCAAGATTTGCCTCTCGATAGCCGGATGATGCTCATGCTAAAGGATGTTAACCTGGCGGAGCTGGAGGCGTACTTTCAGGTGCTCGATTCTCCCAGTTTGCGATAATCTCCCGGTTGTAGCGCACATTTTCCAACCAGCTACGCCGCAGGTTTTCATCGGTCAAGCGCATCGCCACCTGCATCACCCGTTCGTAAGCCCGGCGCAGGTATTCGGCAGCCTGTGTCTGGTCGCCGCAGGACCTCAAAACGCTGGCATGTGTGTAGTAAACCTGCTCCAATCCGCTAAAACCGGGCTGCGACTCGGCAGTCTGTACCGCCTCAGAGGAACGCTCCAGGGCAGCCTCAGCATCTCCGAGTGCCAGCAACAGGCGGGCTTCCATATCAATTGAAAATCCCAGCGCATAATAGAATTTGATACTTTTCCACCGAGCGCTCACCAGCCGGGCTAATTCCAAACCGGCGCGCTGCTCTTCGATATCCTGGCGCAACCAGGAGACATAGGCGGCATTGAAATATACATCGGAATAGGATTCGGGATCCTCGCTTGCCTGTGCCAGCTTTTGACTGGTATCCAGTAACTGGTGAGCTTCGACAAAGTTGCCCAGCAAGGCCTGCAGGCGACCGCCCCAGGCTAATAATTCAATCCGGCTGCGCAGTATGTTCCGCTGCTCGGCAATTTGCAAGGCGGATTTGGCACTCGACAGTGCTTGTGTGTATTGCCCCACATCTGCCTGTAGCTCGGTGATGAGGCGGGACAAAGTGAAAATCAGGCCCTGCTCGTTGTAATTGCGCGCTCTTTGCAGCTGTTGCTCCAGTAGCTCCAGGCCTCCTTGATAATCTCCCTGAGACTGATGATAATTACTGACTAGATTCGAAACTATCATCCCCAAGGCCATGTCTTGATTAATCGTTTCGGCAAGTTCGAGACCTTCCAGGTAGTATTGGCGTGCTTCCTCCAGACGCCCCAACTCAACCAGAGCGCTGGCCAAAGCGTTCAGAGCATTACACTCTTCGGCCCGGTCGCCCACCTCGCGGTGCATAGCCAAAGCCGCCCGGAAAAGCTCCAGGGCTTCTGAGGTTTTCTGTTGCGATTCAAGCGTAATTCCCAGGCGGCGCAGGCTAGTCGCCTCCTGGCGGCGATCATTCAATTGGCGGCTGAGACGCACGGCCTTTTCCGCGGCAGATTTCCCGGCGGCTTGTTCGCCCAGGTTAATGTGTGCCAGGGATGCCAGGTATAAGCAGCTAATCACTTCTCTGATCTGTCCTGCTGCTTGAAACTTATCCAGCGCCTGTTTTTGATATTCAATGCAGCGCTGCATATCCCCAGTAAACATAGCCACAGATGCCAGGATGTACAAGGCGCGCGCCTGCCGGACAGGATCGTCCATTTTTTCTGCCAG
>JAGDMX010000251.1 GCA_017860725.1 Chloroflexota bacterium
GTCGGATGCCCCTTCTTCGTACATCGGATCGTGCTCGCTGGATTGGTGGTCGGCTCCAAAAGGATTGACTGCATAGATAACAGCCAGTGACTTCTTGGCCTGTGGCATGTGGGCTGGTGCTTCGGCATTCTTGACGGTAATCAAACATTCTTCCGCGGCAGGTCCCCATACCTGGGCGGCGCGTGCCGAGCCTTGCGAGAGAACCTTGCCTAGAGTTCCGCTGCTCGTTACGATCTGCTGCAGTACTGCCAGCATCGCATCTGCGTTTCCGAAGCGCAGCTCAATACCGCCGGTTTGCTCGGATTTTATGATGCCTTTTTCAAAGCATTCCATCGCGAAAGCGATTGTTGCTCCACAGGCAATCGTATCAACGCCATACATATTGCAGATTTCATTTGCCTTGGCAATCGCCGCTAAATCGCTTATGCCACAATACGACCCAAAGGTGCCGAGGGTCTCGTACTCCGGTCCGCCATAGAGTGGCGCAACCTGGTGAGGAGCATCTTTGATCTCAACTACACGTTTGCAGCGGACAATGCAAGCATAACAGGTATCTCGTTCTTTCAAAATTGTGTCGTACATCGTCTCGCCACTGATGGCTTCGGCGTGCACAAATTGACCCTGGTTGTAGTTATAAGTCGGTAATGTCCCCATGGTATTTTGGGGCATCACTACATTGGCTGTACCATATTTTGCCAATGGTTCCATATCTGGATTGTCAGGCATCAGTATCGGTCCGGTTTTATTTAGATCGGTGATACCCTTCTGGTCCACAACCTCGGGGCGTTGCTTGCCGCGCACAACAATAGCCTTTAGGTTCTTGCTCGCCATGACCAGTCCCATGCCTGTCCGACCGTTATTGCGGTTTGCCATGGAAACCAGGCTGGAGAAGATGACACCATTTTCTGCCGCCGGTCCATACTGCAGTACTTCTGCCTTCGGTTCACCGATCTCGCTGCGGATAAGTGTCTCGACTTCGCCGGTTAGCTTGCCGGTCAGATGAGATGCATCCTGTAGTTTTACTTCGCCATGCAAAATGGAAAGGTAGACGGGTTTCTCGGAACGTCCCTTGATTACAATCCCGTCAAAACCGGCGAACTTCAGCTCTGCTGGGAAAAACCCACCACCTTGAGAATCACCTATCGTCCCACTAATGGGAGATTTGGCATTGACATTAACCCGACTCTGTCCCGAGATGGAGGTGCCTGTGGTGGGGCTAATCATGACAGTGATTACATTTTCCGGCGAAAGGGAATCGACCCCGGCAGGCATCATGCGCAGGATGTAATAGACTCCCATGGCACTGCCACCCATGTACTTACGATAGAAATCATACGGCGGCATCTCGATTTCCAGTTTGTGGCTAGTTAAGTCCACGTGCAATATCTTTCCGGTAAATCCGTATGGCATAACAACCTCCTGAAAAATAAATCTGTCCTGATGGCCTACGGTGAATCAGTTAGTCTGCTTCCACCTTGGTCAAGCCGGCATCTCCTGGATGCCGTAAGGGAATCCATATTCGGCCATTTTCTCCATGAACGGTACCGGGTCGAAGGCTTCTGGTCCTAAGCAGCCCACTCCCTTCCAGGCACCACTGTTTAGTAATTCCCATCCCAGTACCGGGTTGAAAGCTGTTTGAGCCACAACCGCCTGGCAGCCAAATTGGCGCATACAGGTCTCATTATCCGCCACCTGGTAAATATACACCTGGCGTGGTTGGTTTCTCCTCCGCCCTTTTATCCAGGTTCCAGCGCAGGTTTTACCAACCATCCGATCTCCCAGGTGAGCAGGGTCAGGTAAGACAGCCGCCACGACATCGCGTGGAGCTAACCTGTCGTCTACAATTTTGACAGGTTCTTTACTGTCCAGTCCCAGCTTGTGGAGCGTATCCAGGACACAGATGAACTCATCGCCCAGTCCATATTTGAATGTCACACGTCCACAGTCTACCCAGCGCGGGATGAGCACAACCTCTTCATGTTCTACATTAACACATTCAACCGAGCCGATGCCCTCTGGAAAATTGAAGACTTCCGGTTCTGAGAATGGCTGCGTGGTATACCAGCCGCGTCCTTTTTCCCAGATTACCGGCGGATTGAGGCACTCCTCAATGGTTGTCCAAATTGAAAATGTTGGTGCAAAGTCGTAGCCCTGCACGACCAGGTTCGAGCCGTCGCGAACACCGATCTCATCGATTTGATCAAACAGGTGATCCTTGGCATAGCGGGCGAATACATCCGACATGCCTGGTTCCACACCCAGTCCCGCCACTGCCAGCAAGCCCTTTTTCTCCCATTCGGATGCCCGCTCGAACTGGTAATCTCCAAGTTTAACACCGGTCAGGCTGTAGGGGTGTTGCGGATGTGGTGAGGAAAGAGTCATTGCCATATCCATATAAGTACAACCATAGGTGTAAGCGGCCTCAAAGATCGGGACATTAAAGCGCGGGTCTGTGGAATTCATGATCAAATCCACCCCGTATTTCCGGCCCAATGCCTCAATCTGCTGCTGATCGCGGGCATCTACATACTCAACCGGAAAGCGCTGAGGGTCACTGAGCTTCGATTGAACTTCCATGGCGCGGCTGAGATTGTAATCCGCCAGGACAATTTGCTCTACCCAAGGTTTCGACCGGGCAATCATGGCAATTGCCTCGCCGACACCTCCTGCACCGATGAGTAACACTCTCATGGAAATTTCTCCTTGAATCGTGATGATTTGCGATATCGGGCTAGATCTAAGGTGAAAATTCGTCGATTACTCACTCCCCGCCCTTCACCTCGGTCCAGATTTGATCCCAGAGCGTTGTAGCATCGCCAATGTCGATTACCGGCTGAGCGCGCTGGATAAAATCCGCGGGAGGATTTGTGCCGGTGAAATTGATATAGGCCTCATACGCAGCTGGATCTTCGGTCTGCATTAACTCGATTGCTTTAATATTCGGATTGGAGTAGGGGAACTCTTTCGTGATGAGGATGCTGTTGGCGGGCTCCAGGACGAAGTTCATGAATTTCAAGGCGGCATCCTTATGAGGAGCGCCTTTGGGTATCGCTAGGTTGTCATACCAAATACCACAGCCTTCTTCCGGGCAGATGTATTGGATATCGGGGTTTTCCATGTGCGCCAGGGATGCCTCGCCATTCCAGGTTAATCCTAACCAGACCTCACCTGCCAGCAGGGCGGTCTTTGGGCTATCGCTGTCGAACAGGCGGATATTGGGCATCAGCTCCTGTAGCTTCTGCTTGGCTTCTTCCAGTTGAGCAGGATCAGTGGAGTTCTTGTCGTAGCCAAGGGTCATTAATACGGTGCCAAGTACTTCGCGCTCGTCGTCCAGCATCACAACTCGTTCTTTGAAAGCCGGGTCCCAGATTTGTTCCCAAGTGGTAATTGGTTGGGTGACCTTGCCGGTATCGATCACCAAGGCAGTTGTACCCCATTGATAGGGAATCGTAAACTTGTGGCCTGGATCGAAGTATGGGTCTTTGAGCTGGGGATCAATGTTCTCCAGGTTGGGGATTTGGGTCAGATCGAGCTCTTCCAACAGATTTTGATTCTTGAGAATTGATACTGTGTAATCGCTGGGGATAATCACATCATAACCCGATGCACCAGCTTGAAGCTTTGCCATCAGCTCTTCATTGGATGAATAAGTATCGTAATTCACTGCAATACCTGTTTCTTCTGTAAACTTATCCAGAAGGGCTTGAGGTACGTACTCAGACCAGCCGTAAAGGTTTAACTCTTTCGACTCGGCCTCGCCACCGCCTCCGCAGGCAGCCAGGAATAGGCTCACCAAAACCAGGATTGTAAACAGTCTGTAAACTTTCATCGCATGCCTCCTAATCTTGAATTTCCTTAAGATGGATTATTCGCCGAACGGCGCTGAACAATTTGCCCAATCAACAACAGAACGAAGATGGTAAGCACCCAGATTGTAGAGAGAGCATTGACCTTAGGGGTCACGGCAGTCTTTACCATCGAGAAAACTCGTAACGGCAGTGTAGTAGAGCCTGGACCCGCGGTAAAGTAAGTGATCACATAGTCGTCCAGGGATAAGGTAAATGCCAGGAGTGCACCTGCCATGACACCCGGCATGATGGTTGGTAAGGTGACTCGCCGGAAGGTAGTTATCTCATTTGCACCCAGGTCCATAGCAGCTTCTTCAATGGATTTGTCAAAGCCGTGCAAACGAGCGCGAACTACCAAGGTGACAAACGGCACGCTGAAGGCTATATGGGCGATCGTGATGGTGCCCAAACCGAGGCTGAATCCTAAGATCGGTGATAGCTTTTGCAAGATCAAACTGCTCTGCGAGAAAAAGGCGAGCAGCGCGATTCCCATCACGATCTCGGGGATAATTACCGGGATATATAGGATCGACTCGGTGGCTGTGTAGCCTGGAAAACGATAACGTTGTAGAGCCAGGGCAGCTAGCGTGCCAATCACGGTTGCGATCAACGTAGACACGGTGGCGACCAGGAGTGTATTCCGAACGGCGATCATAACTTCGCGATCGCGAAAAAGCTCCTGATACCAGTGAAAAGTAAAACCTTCCCATTGAACATTGATTTTTTGCGTATTGAACGAGAAGATGATCAAGATAATGATTGGTAGATATATGTAAACATAAGTCAAAATTGCTACAACCCGCAGCCAGGTAGATGGTTTTTTCTCGCTCATACCAAGATCTCCTCTCCGAAGCCAGCGCGGCGAGTATATAACAAGGTCACAGCAAGAGTCAGCAACAGCAGTACCATTGAGGCAGCGGCGCCAAAAGGCCAATCTCTAGCCGTCAGGAACTGGTTGCGGATCAGGTTACCGACCAGCATAGTTTTAGCTCCGCCCATCAGGTCTGGCACGACGAACATCCCCATCGCCGGGATGAACACCAGGATCGAGCCGGCAACCATGCCGGGAATACTGAGTGGC
>JAGDMX010000252.1 GCA_017860725.1 Chloroflexota bacterium
GCGGGATACGCGCCGGTGCCGCGTACCCAGTGGACCCTGGTGGTCGAACAGGATTGGGACGAGCTGGTGCGCCAAGGGCAGGGCTATCGCCGCTTCTTGTGGTTGCTGCTCGCTCTAGGGGCAATCGTCCCCACGATTATGGTGATGATCGGTGTGCGGCGCATCACGGGGCCGATCGCCGAATTCACCAATGCCGCCCAAAGCATCGCCGGTGGTGATTTCAACCAGCGCATTACGGTCAATAGCCGGGATGAACTGGAGGCGCTCGCCAACCAATTCAATGCCATGGCAGCGCACCTGCAGGAGTCATATGAAACCCTGGAGCAGCGGGTGGCTCAACGCACTCAGCAACTAACTGCTCTGAATTCAGTGGCCGAGGTCGTTAGTCGCTCGCTGGATCTCGACAGCATTCTCCCTGATGCCTTGCTAGAGACCATTAAAGTAATGGGGATGGATGCCGGGGCGGTCTTCAGGCTAGATGAGGCGACCCGGACACTGGTTCTGACCGCTGGATATGGGCTGAGTGATAATTTACTCGCCATCTCTCATCACCTGCCGCTAGACATGAGCATCGTCCAGGAAGTCGTGGCAATCAACCATCCCATCTCCCGGGCTGTATCGGATTATCCTCCCGGGTTTGTGCGATCCGTATTGGAACAGGATGGCTGGAAAACCGTGGTCAGCATTCCACTCCTGGCCCAGGAAAAAGTGCTGGGTGCAATCAACGTGCTGAGCAGCTCGCACGCCGAGCTGGCTCCCGAAGAACTGGCAGTACCCGCCGCGATTGGCCAGCAAATCGGCGTGGCGATGGACAACGCCCGCCTGTATAATCAGACTCTCGAATACGCCCGCCAGATGGAACACCCGTATCGTTCAAAAACGCCTTGAGGAGCGCATCTTTCCCCTCCTGCCAGAGACAGGTGACAAAACCGAACACGTTACTCACCAGATCGATGAGAACCTGGAGATTATTTTGAAGGAAGGCCAGCGCCTGACCACCATGATCAACGACTTACTGGACCTGGAGAAGATCGAATCCGGTAAAATGGAATGGCATTTCCAGATGGTGTCGAGCGCCGAGATAATCCAACAGGCTGCAACTTCCACCGCCTCCTTGCTCGATGGCAAACCAATTTCGCTCCAGTTAGATGTACCCGCCGGAATATCACCGGTATATGGCGACCCTGATAAATTAAAACAGGTAGTGATAAACTTAATTTCCAATGCCGTCAAATTTACCCATCAAGGTACAATCACAATCCGGGCGCGGCAGAGAGACCAGGAGATCGTTTTCAACGTGTTGGATGAAGGTATTGGCATCGCTCCCCAGGACCAGGAGCTGGTATTTGAAAAGTTCCAGCAAGTAGGGGACAGCCTGATTGGGAAACCTCAGGGCACCGGATTGGGATTAGCCATCAGCAAGGAAATCATAGAACACCACCAGGGACGAATATGGCTGGAAAGCGAGCCAGGCAAAGGCAGTTGTTTCTCGTTTTCTGTGCCGATCTACACCGATCAAGATGAAAAAGCTGAAACCACCGACGTTCCACTAATAGAAATATCGGAGACCTAAGCATGGCAGATACTCCCGATAAAAGGGTATTAATTGTAGATGATGAGGCTTTCATTCGCCTGTTGATTATGCAGACACTGGAAGAACTGGAAGAGCTGGGTGTGGAAATCATCACTGCTGACAACGGGCTCGATGCCCTGGAGACAATCAAGCAACAAATGCCCAACCTGGTATTCCTGGATGTCATGATCCCTCGGATGAGCGGGTTTGACGTTTGCCGGAAAGTGAAACGCGACCTGGCAATGAGTGAGGTCTATATTGTGATCCTGACCGCCAAAGGGCAGGAGTACGACCGGCAGGTCAGCCAGGAAGCAGGTGCGGACGTTTATATGACCAAACCTTTCGATCCGGATGAGCTGCTGGAACTGGCAAGGAATGTCTTAGCTATATAAAATTATGGCTCCAATTCATCTCAAGAAACTTCTCGGAAAAGATGGCCTGGAAGAGTTGGGCAGCTTGCTAACGACAGTGGCTGAGCCGATTGCTATTCTGGACGCCGATGAAAACCTGCTGGTATGTCGTCAACCTGCCGAGCCAGGATCCCTAGATGACTCCATCCCGATAAGGCTGAACGAACGGATTATCGGCTGGGTGAGGGGTAAAAAAGATACTGCCTGGCCGGACAGCATCGCCAGCCTAGTCGAATATATTCTGATAAAAGAAACTGAAAAGAGAGATCTGGCAGCGGAAGTACTGGATAAATACCGGGAGCTGCACCTGCTCTATCGCTTGGCTGAAAAGCTATCTGCTTCGCTACAGCCCGAGGCGATTGCTAGCATGACTTTAGGCGAGGTCTGCCCGCTGATCCGTGCCGATGGAGGTAATATCATTCTCCGGCAGCAAGACAAGGATGAGTACCAAATCCAGGCTACCTGTGGCTATACCCTGATACTCCGGCCAGATTTGCATGACTCGGCCAATCTGGTCAGCCGAGTATTGAGCAGCGGAGTAGCCGAGCTGGCTAACGACTTGCCTGCCGCAGAATACTTCCTGGATAGCGAACAGAAAACGGTCTCTTTGCTATGCGCCCCGCTCAAAACCGAGAAGGGTGTGCTGGGGGTTATTCTGCTGGCGGGTGGCGATCACCGTCATTTTACAGCAGGCGACTTAAAGCTGGTGAATGCGATCGCTATGCAGACCGCACCGGCGATCGAGATCGCCTATTTGCACCAGCTCGAGCTCGAAAAAACTCGCCTGGAACACGATTTGCAAATGGCGCGCCAGGTTCAGTCAGCCTTATTGCCGCATAAAATGCCGCAGATCACAGGCTGGCGCGTCAAGACTCACTGGCAACCTGCCCGGGAAGTCAGTGGCGATTTTTACGAGTTTATCCACTTTTCGGATCAATACCTGGGGCTGGCGATTGCCGATGTAACCGGGAAAGGCATGCCGGCTGCATTAGTGATGGCTAACACTCGCAGTGTTTTACGTGCTGTAGCTGCGGCTTCTCATCGTCGCCGGCAGCGCTCACCTGGGAAGTTATTAAAGCGAATGAACAATATCCTTTGTGAAGACATGCCACGCTATATGTTTGTCACCTGCCTGTTGGTAATCCTGGATACCCAAAGTGGTGAGATCACGTTTGCCAACGCCGGCCACAATCTGCCGTATCTGCGAACTCGGGATCAAGCTATCGAGCTAAAGGTTACCGGCATGCCATTAGGCTTGTTCTCGGACATTGATTACGAAGAGCAAAAGGCCATATTGACACCGGGCGACAGTTTATTGATGTATAGCGACGGCCTGACGGAAGCACACAATCCTGACGATGACCTTTTTGGCTATAAGCGGCTGCAGATGCTCATGGAACCTCAGTATCATGGGCTCACCTTAAGAGGAGAGGCTTTAATTAAATACCTTCTCGAGCAACTGGCAGCTTTCACTGGCCCGGGCTGGGAGCAGGAAGATGACGTAACCTTTGTGGTATTGGATCGTGACGGATAGTAAGCTAAAGGATTTTGGGGGATAGATCGGCGAAAGCCTCTCAGCCTGCTTACCCCATTCGCCCAGTAATATAGGTTTCAGTAAGCTCTTTCTCCGGTTGAGTGAACATGCGAGTGGTTGGAGAGAATTCCACCAACTCGCCTAACCAGAAGAAACCGGTGAAATCCGAAACTCGTGCAGCTTGCTGCATATTATGAGTAACGATTACGATCGTGTATTCGGACTTGAGCTCGTGAATCAAAGCTTCAATGCGCTCCGTAGCAATCGGGTCAAGGGCAGAGCACGGCTCATCCATCAGGATAACTTCCGGTTCAACCGCCAGCACACGAGCAATGCACAGGCGCTGCTGCTGTCCAAGAGATAAGTCCATGGCGTCATGACGCAGGCTATCTTTGACCTCATCCCACAAGGCAGCCCCTCGCAGACTCCGCTCGACGATCTCACTCAGCTCGATATTCGAGCGCGTCAGGCCCAGAACCCGTGGTCCAAAAGCGATATTATCAAAGATCGTTTGTGGAAAAGGATTGGGCTTCTGGAAGACCATCCCCACCCGCTGGCGCAGGTTGGCCAAATCCACATCCGCAGCGTAGATATCTTCCCCATCCAGCAATATTGTCCCGGTAACCTGTGTGCCGGGAATAGTGTCATTCATCCGGTTCAGGCAGCGCAAAAATGTAGATTTACCACAGCCCGAGGGCCCAATCAAAGCAGTTACTTTTTGAGGCAGAACTTCGATATTGATTTGCGACAAGGCTTTGCTTGGACCATAGAAAAAATCAACATCTTTGGCCAGCATGATCGGTTGAGTGTTGTTCATATCCCCGATTTTACTCGATTCTCGTGGCAGCCAACCATGTAAATTTAACATCTTGTTAATCTCTTGTTATTCCAAGTTAATCGAATATAATCGGGGCATGCCCTCGGCGCGTCCCATCACCGCCATGATCTTGCTCATCCTGCTAGCGGCATGTGCCAGCCCATCCGCCACACCCTCTACTGGCACTGCCCCGGCGGTTGTATCGACGATCCAGAATAAAGGCTCAGATACGATGGTCAACCTGGCACTGGCATGGGCTGAGCAGTACCAGAGCCAGCATCCGGAGGTCAATATCTCCGTAACCGGCGGTGGCTCCGGCACTGGTATTGCTGCCCTGGCGAACAACACCGTCGACATCGCCAACGCTTCGCGTGCCATCAAGCCCGAAGAAGAAGAGGCTATGCCGCCAGACCAAAAAGATCAATAACTGGAAAGATGTCGGGGGTGAAGACCTACAGATTGTACGCCTATCGCGCGAGACTAATTCGGGCACGCACGTCTACTTCCTGGAGGAGGTCCTGCGCCTGGGTGATGATGAAAACAAAACCTTATTCTCAACAGATACCCTGCTGCTGCCTTCATCAGAAGGGATCACCGCGGAAGTGCGCGATAACCCGCATGCCATCGGTTATGATGGGCTAGGCTATATCACGCCGGATTTGAAAGTGATTGCGGTTGCGAAGGAGCCGGGGGGGGAATATGTCATCCCTTCGGCAGACACGGTCAATAATCAAGCATACCCAATCGCCCGCGATCTGTATATGTACACGGCCGGCCAACCCACCGGCACGGCGGCAGAATACCTCGCCTGGATAATAACTCCCGAGGCACAGGAAATTGTCACAGAGCTGGGATTCGTACCGATTCTTGTTCAATAAAGATTCTGGTTAACAGAGATCATGAAATCCACAACCTCTTGCATGGAAGTTTTTATCACCTCTGCGATAAAAGTTGCGGGTTACTCTGCCATCCTGTTCGTGCTTGCTATTTTTGTCTTTTTGCTAACCGAAGGTCTCCCGGCCATTCGCGAGGTTTCCCTCAGCGTTCTATTGAGCCAACGCTGGTACCCCATTGAGGGATATTATGGCATCCTTCCCTTACTTTTCGGCACACTCCTGGTAACGATCGGCGCGGCCTTGATTGCAGTGCCGGTTGGAGTCGGGACGGCAATCTACATTGCCGAAGTGTCACCGCGCTGGGCACGCGAGATTCTTAAGCCACTGGTAGAAATTATGGCAGGTGTGCCCTCTGTGGTGCTGGGCTTTATTGGAATCATCGTTCTGGCTTCTACTCTCCGGCAGGTCTTAAGCCTGCCGACCGGATTGACCGCCTTTGCCGGGTCGCTTTTGTTAGGCGCCATATCGATCCCGACGATTGTCTCAGTGGCGGAGGATGCCCTGGATGCTGTACCGCGCAGCTACCGGGATGCCGCTTTGGCGCTGGGCGCAACCCGCTGGCAGACGATCTGGAAGGTAACCCTGCCGGCAGCCCGCTCCGGGGTGATCACGGCGGTTATGCTAGGTATCGGTCGGGCGATCGGCGAAACGATGACGGTGATGATGGTGACCGGTAATGCACCCGTAATGCCCACCGGCCTGTCATCGTTGTTTGAACCGGCGCGCACGATGACTGCCACGATCGCCGCCGAGATGGGCGAGGTAGCTACCGACAGCACCCACTACCATGTACTGTTCCTGATCGGCATCATTTTGTTCCTGATCTCGTTGTCTGTCAACCTGACGGCCTCGGCCGTTTTGCTGCGTCAGCGTAAGCGAACGGAACGTATCCTGTCCTGAAAACTGCTCTTATCTGGTAGCAAAGTATGGCTTCTACGACAAAAACTAATTCTGCCCGGCGCAACAGCATTCAGACGATCGGTTTTTCTGGGCTGACCCTGCTAGCGATCCTGACCGTGTTACCGATCCTGTTTATTGTGGTGTACATCTTCGTCAAAGGTATATCAGCCATCTCTGTGGAGTTCCTGACTGGTTTTCCTTCCAACGGCATGCGCTCGGGAGGTATCTGGCCGGCCATCCTGGGGACGGTATTACTGACCTTCGGAACCGCGATTTGTGCAGTGCCGATTGGCATCGCTGCCGCTATCTATCTCTCGGAATATGCCCCGGATAACCGTTGGACACGCCTCATCCGTATCTCCATCGTCAACCTGGCAGGAATCCCTTCGGTAGTATATGGGTTGTTTGGCCTGGGGATTTTCGTCCTCTCTCTCCAGATGGGCACCAGCATCCTGGCAGCCTCGCTGACACTGGGGATCATGACGCTGCCGGTGGTGATCAGCACCTCCGAGGAGGCGCTGCGGGCGGTACCGCAATCCTTCCGAGTGGTCAGCCGATCACTAGGTGGAACCCAATGGCAGGCCATTCGGCGCATCGTGCTACCACAGTCGGTGTCCGGCATCTTAACCGGTGTGATCCTGGGCTTGGAGCGTGCGGCTGGGGAGACTGCCCCCATCCTGTTTACCGGGGCGGCCTTCTACCTGCCCACCCTGCCCAGTTCGGCTCTGGATGAAACCATGGCACTACCCTATCACCTGTATGTTATCTCTACACAAGTACCTGGGATGCCGTCCGATATCCAGTTTGGCACGGCGCTGGTGCTGCTAGTGCTGGTGCTCGGACTCAACCTGCTGGCTACCATCATCCGCTCGCGCGCCCGGCGGCGGCGAATGTGGTAAGGCGCTTAGTAGCTGACATGAACAAATTTGTCCTTGAGAACCTGCATGTCAAATATTCGGATGGGGTCGAAGCGCTGAAAGGCGTTAGCCTAGAAATCCCAGCCAAATCCATCACAGTGCTGTTTGGACCAGCCGGAGGCGGAAAATCCACCCTTTTACGTACGCTCAACCGGCTGAACGACCTGTCAGATGTCACGGAAGTTTCCGGCCGTGTCGCCATGTTCAATAGCGACAGCAGCGCCACCGACCTCCTGAATCCTCGCCTGGATGTGATTGCCCTGCGGCGACGGGTGGCAATGGTTTTCGCCCGCCCGATAGTGCTGCCGATGACCATCCGGGAAAACCTAACCTATGGCCTAACCCTGGCCGGGGAACGCAGCACAATCCGGTTACACGAGGCTGTAGAACGCAGCCTGCAGCAAGCCGCCTTATGGGATGAAGTCAAAGACCGCCTGGACGAGCCAGCAATATCGCTTTCTGGTGGCCAGCAGCAGCGGTTGTGCCTGGCGCGCAGCCTGGCGCTGGACCCGGAAGTCATCTTGCTGGACGAGCCAACCTCTGGGCTGGACCCGATCTCCACTACCAAAGTCGAAGCATCACTGCAGGAAATCAAAATGAATTACACGGTCATATTGGTGCCACACTCCATACAGCAGGCTGCCCGCACCGCCGACCAGGCCGCTTTCATTTTACAAGGTCAGCTGATCGAACAAGCCGATGGTAAAGAGCTATTTCTTAACCCGCGGGATAAGCGCACCCAGGATTATATTGAAGGTCGCTTCGGATAGACCGAGAAGAGGTAGGTAGAGATGACACGAGCTAATTTAGATAGCAAGCTGCAAAATTTATTGAACGAAATTCTGGAGCTGGACAGCATGGTAGAAACTGCTACCTTGCAGTCCATCGAAGCGCTGAAGAATCACGATCTGGAACTGGCCAAACAAATCTATCATGATGATGCGCTGATCAACGCCCGCCGCTTTGACTTAGAAAATGACTGCATGATCACTATCGCTACGCAGCAGCCGATAGTTGCACACGACCTGCGCCTGGTAGCGTCCATTTTAGAGGTAGTCGCTGAGTTGGAGCGCATGGGAGACTATGCTAAAGGAATTGCCAAGATCGCACTGCAAATTGGCACCCAGCCGCACATCAAGCCTTTAATCGATATCCCACGCATGGCTGAAATTGCCGTTAGCATGCTGCACCGCTCGGTAATGGCTTTCGTGCATTTTGATGCGGAAGCAGCCCGCCAAATTCCCGATGAAGACGACCAAGTAGACTTCCTTTACAAGCAGGTGTACCGTGAGCTGGTATCCATTATGTTCAGCAATCCCTCCACTATTGATCAGGCTAACTACCTGATGTGGGTGGCGCACAACCTGGAGCGTATGGCTGATCGGGTGACCAATATCTGCGAGCGCGCCATCTATGTGGCGACCGGGCAGATGAAAGAAATCGACGTGTCGGATGACGAAAGTAAGGTGTAGGACAAGCTGACAGCTTGTTTTACCAGAATTTTAATAGGGTTTTCATACTCACGGAGGTAGCACAATGCTCACAGGCATGATCGGCTTAGGCAACTTAGGCACCGCGGTGGGCAACCTGATCGCTGCCAACGGCAACGAGGTAATCGGCTGGGAGCACAACTCTCAGGTGGTTGAAGAGATCAACCAGAAGGGTACCAACTCCCGCTATCTCCCCGGAGTAACCCTGGAGAAGACGCTCAAAGCCACCTACAGCCTGCGAGAGGTGATGAGTGGATGCCCGGTAATTTTCATTGCCCTGCCATCCATCTTTCTGCAATCTACGCTGGACAAAGTCCGGGAGCAGGTGAATACCCAAGCGATCCTGGTTAATATGGCCAAAGGTCTCGATCGCGAGTCCGGCTTAACCTCCTTCCAGATATTAAGATGCATGTTCCCCAACAACTCAGCTATCATGCTTTCCGGTCCATCGATCGCCAATGAGTTCGCCCAGGGCATGCCGACCGTAGTGGTGCTGGCCGGACAGAATCGCAACGACCTGCTGACGGTATCGCACCTGTTGGACAACCAATATTTTCGCACCCGTTTCTCCGATGATGAGATCGGAGTAGAGCTGGGTGGGGTACTTAAGAATATTTATGCAATCGGCCTGGGTATGTTCGATGGGCAGGGGATCACCAGTGTCAACTTCCGGGCAGTTTACCTGACGATCGCCTTGGAGGAGATGGCGCGCATTGGAGTCGGCATGGGGGCTAAAATCGAAACCTTCCTGTATCTGTCGGGGATGGGCGACTTGCTGGCGACCTCGATGAGCACCCACAGCCACAACCGCCGTATGGGCGAGCTTCTGGCGAAGGGATTGAACCTGGATCAAATCAAAAAGGAAATGGGGGTCGTTCCTGAAGGCTTTAACACCTTGCGCTCCATGCTCTACCTGGCAGAGAAGCTGCATATCGCCCTGCCGCTGGCCAAGGGGCTGTGGGATGTGATCCACGAAAGGATCAGCCCGGAGAATTTTATCCGCGTATTTATTCGCGACTTCGTCGATTGATCTGCTGTGGGATGTGATCCACGAAAGGATCAGCCCGGAGAATTTTATCCGCGTATTTATTCGCGACTTCGTCGATTGATCTCAGCAGCCGTTACTCACCTTCAGTTGTGATTACGACGGACCTCTCACTTTAACCCGGTGTAAACCGGGATTCTTCAACCCGAGAAAATCATAGTAGAATGAAATTGCATTTGCCTATCCCCGGAGGGGATTTCCGTGCCCATCCAAACCCTGGCCACAAAACTATACATCCCACCACCTGGTCCAGCATTTGTACCGCGACAACGCCTGAATAAGCTGCTGGATGATAGTCTGGGATGCAAGCTCACGCTGGTATCGGCACCTCCCGGTTATGGGAAAACGACGCTGCTCAGCGCATGGATCGCAAGCTGGCAAACTAAGACTGCTCCGAAAAATCAACCCCACTTCTGCTGGCTATCGCTCGACATG
>JAGDMX010000253.1 GCA_017860725.1 Chloroflexota bacterium
TGACTGGCTTTGAGGATGTGGAAGTGGAGAGCGAAGAATCTCCTGTAGTGAGTGGTGACGAGATGCTGGGAGATCAACCGGATTTAGAAAATCCTAGCCCGGCACTGCAAGGCTCGTAGATTATCAAAGAAAGATGATTTCTATATAAGGAGTTCATATGGCAACCGCAGTCAATGCCAAACCGAAACCAGTTAATAAGCTAAAGGGCTTCTTATTCAGCCGCCCGGAAAAGCCTTATGTCAATCCATACTTGGGTGGGGTGGTGCTTGGCATAGTACTTTTTATGGCAATCTTCTTGACCGGTAACGGTCTGGGGGCTTCCGGGGGTTTGAACCGTTATGTTGTATTTCTCGAAAATATCATAGCACCTGAGCATATCGACAGGGTGGCGTATTTGCTTAAGATGGCAGGCGGTGAGAAGAATCCACTGGATGATTGGATTGTCTTTGTCACAACCGGTGCCATTCTAGGAGGATTTGTCTCCGGTTGGATCCACGGACGCTTGAAGGTCGAGACGAATAGAGGACCGCGTATTTCGGTAAAGACTCGCTGGGTGTTGGCTTTCACCGGCGGCGCGATCATGTCTTTTGGGGCGCGCATGGCACGCGGTTGCACATCCGGGCAGGCGCTCTCCGGTGGGGCGACACTCTCGGCAGGTAGCTGGGCAGTGATGTTTGCCATATTTGCCGGGGCTTACGCCTTGGCTTATTTCGTGCGTAAAGAATGGAATTAAGGAGGATATCATGGCACCTTTTCCTCTACCCCTGGAAGCATTGCTCACTAAAGGCGGAGCTTATCTTGTCTACTTATTGATAGGCTTTTCTTTCGGTTATGCCTTGGAGATTTCGGGATTTGCGATCTCGACCAAGCTGGCCGGCCAGTTCTATTTCAAAGACATGACCGTGCTCAAGGTGATGTTCACGGCCATTGTGGTCGCGATGGTATTGATCTTTGGAGCCACAGCTTTAGGCTTGCTGGATTTTAACTTGATTTGGGTCAACCCAACGTACCTATGGCCGGGAATCGTCGGCGGACTGATCATGGGCGTAGGTTTTATCGTTGGGGGATTCTGTCCGGGCACTTCTTTGGTCTCTCTGGCAACTTTTAAGATCGATGGCTTGTTTTTCGCTTTAGGAAGCCTGTTTGGGATATTTGTGTTCGGTGAAACTGTTGATTTATTCTATGAATGGTGGAACGATAGCTATTTTGGCCGATTGACGCTAATGGATGTATTTGACTTGCCATCCGGAGTGGTGGTTGTGCTGGTTGTACTAATGGCTTTGTTCATGTTTTGGGGGGCCGAGAAGCTTGAACATATCTTTGGCAAGAAAGATTTGACTAAAGAACCGAAGTGGCGCTATGCGGCTGCCGGTGTGCTGTTGGCAGGTGCACTTGCTGTTCTATTGATTGGCCAACCAACTACAGCGGATAAATGGGCCAGGCTTGAGCCAACCAAAGAAGCTGCCCTGCAAAACCGTGAAGTCCAAGTCAGCCCGGCTGAACTGTTAGCGACGACCACTGACACCCAGGTCAATCTGGTTATGCTGGATGTGCGCGACGAAGCAGATTACAACCTGTTCCACATCCGGGGGGCACGACACCTGCCTCTAAGTCAGCTAGCAGCGGCTATTCCACAATTGCTGCTGGAGCCAGCTGCAAATACAGTTTATGTCTTGATGAGCAACGATGAGACCGCCGCAACCGAGGCATGGAAAGTCATGACGGCAGAAAGTGTCCCTAATCTGTATATCTTGGAAGGCGGGATCAATAACTGGCTGTCAACATTTGCTGTCAATGAGCCAGAGATCCAGGCGACCCCTACGCCAGCCGGTCAAGACCGCCTCGTTTATACCTTCCCGGCAGCCTTGGGTGATCGGTATGATGCTGCTGATCCCAGCCCGCACGAGTATGAACTGGAATATACGCCTAAGATCAAACTACAAACCAAACGTGGACCTAGTGGTGGAGGCTGCGGGTAGAATGAAAACGGGCGGATGATCTGCATCCGCCCGTTTTATTTGTAATTACGTCAGGTCGGGATAAGGGAAAAAGGGGTGTTTTGGGATTATTTTAGGCGGAGCCGCCTAAATAATCCCAAATTCCAATTATCTCGAATTCACGTTATATAAGATCTAGATAAATATAATTTGGGCGCCTTCGGTCATGTCCATAAAATCACCGGCGGTGACAATGTCAAGTACTCCGTCGATGAAGTCCTCCTTCTTCAAACCCATCATATCAACAGACATCTTACAGGCATATAGCTTGGCGCCGGCATCCATCAACATCTGCAGGTATTCGCGCACAGGAGGTACTTCCAAATCCGCCATCTTATCTTTCATCAACTTGGTTGCAAAGGCGGTCATTCCAGGCAAGACGCCCATAATGTTGGGGATGCCCAAGTTGCCTGGTACGCCCATCATGCTCATTTTCATGCTGGTATTAGCGACAGGCGGGATTGCCAGATGATCCACACGCTCTTTGTTGATCATATCCAATCCCCAAAATGTGAAAAATATGGTTACGTCAATTCCATTGCCCAAAGCTGCCCAGCCCATCACCAGGGCGGGATAAGCCATATCCAAGTTGCCTTTTGAGCAGATAAATGCGACCTTGCGGTTATCGTCAGCCATGTTTAAATTCCTCTCACGAGAATGCATATAAAGGGGATAAAGATTAGACACAGCCTTCCGGCTTACCGAGGCCGGAGATGCGGGCTACTTTCTTGGCCGGGCCTTTGGGGAAGAGAGCGAACAGATCTTTGGTTGAAACACCAGCACCATTGGTGATGGCGCGCAGGGTAGGTGCGCTGCCATTGCTGGCTGCACTCTTACGGCAGAAATCGATCACCTGCCAGTGGGCGGGCGTCAGTTCGCTAATGCCTTCCTCAGCAGCAATGGCGACTGCGATTTCCTGGTTCCATTCGGTGGGATTGGCCATGAAGCCTTCATCATTGACTTCAACTGTCTTGCCTGCAATTTCTCGGGTTGCCATACAATGATCCTCCATAATTTTTAGATATATTTAGAATATTTGCTTCAATACCTAAAGGTATGCGTTTCTTCAGTATTTTCGTTGCCGTCTAACTAAGAACTAGTCGGTTGGGTTTGTGAGCCAATGACTTGCATCACGCGCATGGTTAATGCCAGGCCACGCCGCACCTCCGGGTTTCGCATCTGACGTAGCAGCCCGGAGTAAGTGATATCGACTGGTTTTTCGATCTCTTGTTCAGCCACCAATAAGGTACTACGTACAAAATTCATGATTTCCGGCTGAGTCATATCCCTGACTGTATTGAGAATGAGCACCACATTATCTCCGAGGCGATCGACATCCTCTTCAGTGAAGGATGTGACGATATTGTCCATGATCCGTCGTCCACCACGAGCAAAGGTGAAGTAGCCTTTCTGCTCCAGATCTGCGAGGGTATTGATCGCCTTACTAAACGCTTCATCGGCGATCGGCGCTGCTGTTTGAGAAAAGTCCGCGATGCTTTCTAGCTGATCCAAGATTTTTTCCAAATTTCGACCATTACGCATTAGGCGCTTCGCCAGTCGCAATAAGTCGCTCAGGTCAATGTATTCCTGGACTTCTTCCAACTGCTCAATAGCCAGATGGAATGCCTGGTCGGCGATGGGTGTCAGGTCGCGAACGAGCTCTGCCCGATCTTGTCTCTGGCGCTCTACAATGGCCGCCTGGTCTGCCAGGTAAGCTACCTGAGCGGTCAAGGCGTCAATCTTCTGGTTTAGTGCAACGATTGACTGGTCTGCCATGGGGTGCTCCTTAGTTCTTCCACTTGCCAGCCATGGTCATGCGCGCTGGCAGTGGCAATTCCTGACCTTTAATTAACAGATTCCAGTACATCCAGCGGAACATCAGCTTTCCCCAATGATTCATTTCTGTCTCTTGTAACAAGCTGAATGGACCAACCCCGGGGAGAGGATAATGACCTGGGAGCGGTTCGGTGTCGTAATTGAAGTCGATCAGCAGGCCTTTCCCGAAACCGGATTCGATGAAGCAGTTGGCGTGACCATCAAATGATGGGAGCAGTTCTAGTCCGTCGATATAGCGCAGGAAGTTTTCTGAAAAACTCTCCACAGCAAAATGGGCGACAGATCCGGCTTTCGAGGTAGGTATCGCTGCGGCATCACCTAACACAAACATGTTCGGATACCTGGGGGATACCAGGGTATGCTTATCTACTGGGATGAAGTTAAGGTCGTCACCCAGGCCAGAACGACCGACAGCTTCGCTGCCCATATTAAGCGGTACACTCACCAACAGATCGTAGTTAACCTCCTGTTCATCATACGAAACAATTTTCTTGGCATCCGGCTCGACCTCCATCACCATAAATTCGGGAACTACTTTGATATTCTTCTTGTCCAAAATATCTCCCAGGTGGCGAGAGGCAATGGGTTTTGTAAATGCACCGGGTAATGGGGTGGCATAGATGATCTCTACTTTATCCCGAATGCCCTGTCCGTGAAAGTACGAGTCGGCGAGCATTATAAACTCCAGTGGAGCAACCGGGCACTTGATTGGATTCTCAACTACATTGACTACCATCCGGCCGCCTTGCCAGTTTCGAAGATGCTTTGCCAGGGCTAAAGCTCCTTCGATCGTGTAGAACTCGTGGATGGTTTTCCGCCACTCGTGCTCCTGTAAGCCGGGTGTCTGCTCGGGGTGGATCTGCGCCCCTGTGGCAACGACCAGGAAATCATAGACGAGCGTTTGCCCATTAGAGAGCTTGACCCGGTTATGATCAGCATCGATTAACTCAATGGGTGACATCACTAATTCGACCCCCGCGGGGACAAAGTCGCGCTTGGGTTTAATGACATCGTTTTTGCTGTAGATGCCAAAGGGGATGAACAAAAAGCCTGGCTGATAGTAATGGATCGCGTGATATATTCTCCGGAGCGTTTACGATTGTGATAAGGAGTATGATGTCTACTCGCCAGATTCAGTGTTGATTTCGACCAGGGCAGCCTGGGATTTTAACTTGTTTGCCAGGACAGAACGGAGGAGGTCCAGGGCTTCAATCACGCGTGTGTCAGTCAGAGTGTAGATGACTGATTGCCCGTCTCGCTGAGCAGAGACAAGACCGCGCTCACGAAGCAAATTTAGATGTCTGGAGGCGGTTGGCTGGCTGACACCGATCTCGCGTGCCAAATCACTTACATTGCGTGGGCTTTCATGAAGCGCATAGAGGATCAGGATTCGGCTGGTATCCGCTAGCGCTGAGCATATACCAGCATGTAGGGCTGTGATTTCTTGAGTTAGTGAGGGCGTGATCATTATATATTATAGATGTATATATTCAGATAGGTGTATATATTAGATTGTGAAAATAATAACAAGGCTAATTGCTAAATCACAGTGACATCTGTCACATCATCCGGTGATCTTAATCATAAATTCTGTTCGGTGTAATTACGCTCGATCAAGAGGATATATCTTGAAATCCGACATATAAAGTCTAGTTGCTGAGATTCTTAATTTGCGGTATGATTCGCATATTCTGCCTTTAGGAGTACCCCGCGTGCCACAACAGGAAATTGAAGTCATCCTGGCCAGGCATCTGGCTGAACACCTGGCTATGCCGATCTTTATTGTTAATCCCACAGGGGATTTGCTCTATTACAATGAACCGGCCGAAGTCGTCCTGGGGTTCCATTTTGATGAAACTGGTCCGATGCCGGCAAAGGAATGGGCTACAGTCTTTCAGCCCGTCGACCCAAGTGGCCAGCCCTTATTGCCAGATGACTTGCCCCTGGTAATTGCCACCACGCACCGCTACCCGGCGCATAAAAACTTTTGGATTAAAGGCATGGATGGGGCACTCCGCCAAATTGAAGTAACTGCATTCCCTTTAATCGGACAGGCTGACCGCTTCTTGGGGGCGATTGCAATTTTCTGGGAGGTTCCGGCATGAAAGTTACTTTGTGGGGAACGCGCGGCTCGCTGGCCTCACCTGGCCCGGATACTGTTCGTTATGGTGGCAATACTTCCTGCGTCTCTGTGGAGGGGCCGGAAGGCACACTCCTGGTTTTGGATGCTGGGACTGGAATACGAGTATTGGGGAAAAGTATCTCATCAGGACTAAAGTCGGTGCACATCTTGCTTACACACCTGCACATGGATCATCTGCAGGGATTGCCATTCTTTGAGCCGCTTCGAATTCCTGGCGTTGAGGTGCACATTTGGGGACCAGCCAGCACAACACAAAACCTGGAAGCGCGTCTGATGCGCTATCTATCGCCCCCGCTCTTTCCGGTACGAGTTCGTGATTTGCTTTCCGAGCTACATTTTCACGAGGTATCTGCCAATACGATGCGAATAGGGGAGTTTTGCGTGACGGCACAACTGATAATTCATCCCAATCCGACGGTTGGATATCGCATCTGGACATCGCATGCGGCTATCGCCTACCTGCCAGATCACGAGCCGGCGCTCGGCGCAGATGATTTTCCGCACAGCAAAGAATGGACCTCCGGTTATGCACTTGCGCAGGAGGTCGATGTATTAATTCATGATTCACAGTACACGACGGACGAATACCAGACACGCAGAGGATTTGGACACAGCAGCATTATCCATACATTGTTATTTGCCGGCCTGGTAGGTGCAAAAGAGCTGGTGCCATTCCATCATGACCCGGCACACAATGATGATGTTCTGGATCAATTAATCACTCAGGGCATTGAAGCAGTGCAGCCCTCATTCCCTGTCACCCCTGGCAAAGAAGGATTAACAATCAACATCGGGTAGCCTTTAGAGGAGCCATGCAATGGACCCTCACGAACGTCGGCTTCCTGCGGACCTCGATATGAGAAACAACCTGGCAAGAATATTGATCGGGATTGTTTTTCTATGGAATATCCAGTGTGCAGTAGTGTTCTTGTTCTTGCCGGAGCGGTACGCGCCACAATTCCAACTCTCCGGAGCCATTGGCGAGGCAATGATCCAGGGAACAGGTGTATTATTCCTGATGTGGAATGTTCCCTATGCGGTTGCATTGTGGAATCCGACCAGGCACAGGTTATCACTTTATGAAGCCATCACCATGCAGGCGATCGGATTTATAGGAGAGACGATCATTTGGTTAGGCTTACCGCCAGGATATATCCTGGCGAGCAATTCACTCGCCCGATTTATGATATTTGATGTGGCTGGTCTATTGCTTCTCGTTGTCGCGGCGTGGATTAATCGAACCGCGAGATCAGATTGAGCCACGATAATAATATTCACGCGATTGTTAGATGAACTGGTTGAATTTTCAGGAGAAATGATGATGTCTATTGAACAAAGGAGGCTGGTCGAAGCTAAAAATATATCTACTCCCTGGAAAAGTGGGGACCTTACCTCAGCGAGCGTCAATGGGGTACCGCACGTGAAGATTATTGCGAGAATGGTGATACCCGGAATTATTTTACTCACGATCAAGCTCGCTCCCGTACTTAATGGGATTCGTTCTCTATCACGCTGGCACAAAGATCATCTCTTCCTAGTAAATGTTCATGGGGTTGATTTCGAGATCGAGTGTCCTACTGGTTCGAGCAATATGAGGACCTTCTTTGAAGTTAGTATGGAGATCGCTCAACGGCTA
>JAGDMX010000254.1 GCA_017860725.1 Chloroflexota bacterium
CGACCCACAATCCCCCCTTTCAACTGGGAAACCGACAGTTGTAATGTACGATCAGGTTCCAGCCGGAATCGGCTTGAGTCAAGGACTTTATGAAATCCATGAAGAATTAGTCAGTAGCGCATATGAATTAGTAACAGGTTGCCTTTGCTTAGATGGCTGTCCATCATGTGTTGGTCCTGCCGGCGAGCGTGGAACGGGCAGCAAACACGAAACCCGGGCAATCCTGCAAATGCTAATTTCCTCGAGCCAATGGTAGAATTCAAGCATGCCATCACTCTCGGAAAAGCTCAAGTCTCTGGGGGTTACCCTGGGATCCTCGGCTTTACCCGCCACCGGCACAAAACCGGATAAACCTTCCCAGGTAGCATCAAATTTAGAGGAGCTATTATCTGGTCGATGGATTACGACCACACATGGCGATGCGTATCTCATTGAGACGGATTTTCCTGCCGACTACCCATATGGAGCGTCCAGACTTAGTCTGCCAGGTTCCCTTGATAATTTGGCAATATGGGCTGGAGAGCCCGGTTTAATATCCACATCCCCACAATCGATTGCTTTTGTGGACACCGAAACCACTGGATTATCCGGCGGTACCGGGACAATGGCATTTTTGATCGGCATAGGAAAATACGAAGCAGATCATTTTCACCTTGCTCAGTTTTTTCTTCCAGATCCAGCAAATGAACCTGCAGAGCTTATAGCGGTTGAAGAACTCCTGGCTGCTACCTCAGCAGTTGTAACGTTTAATGGCAAATCGTTCGATCTACCGCTCCTGAGAACCCGCTATCTGTTACATGGCTGGCAACCACCATTCAACGGCTATGCGCATGTAGACCTTCTGCACCTGGCTCGACGATTGTGGCGGGATCGCTTGCCCAGCCGCACCCTGGGCAACCTGGAAGTCCAGATCCTGGGAGCCAGCCGCAGCGAGCAGGATATCCCCGGTTGGATTATCCCCCAAATGTACTTAGAATACCTGCACACGGGCGATCCAGCACCTCTTAAGCGAGTAATCTATCACAATGCGATGGATATCCTATCGCTGGCGGCTTTATTTAATCATTTATCCTCACTGATGTCTGCGCCACTTGATGCAGATCTCCCCCATGGAGTGGACATTTTTGCCCTGGCGAGACTATTTGAAGACATGGGCTTAATTGAAACTGCAACCCGTCTTTTTATCCGCGGCCTCGAACATCCAGATATTATTTCAGAATATGTTCCAAGGTCGGTCTATCTGGACGCCATTCAGCGCCTTGCCGGGATTCATAAAAAACAAGAGCAGCTCAATGAAGCAATTCGACTCTGGGAACTGGCAGCACACCATGAGCATCTGGACGCCTATGTCGAATTGGCCAAGTACTATGAACACCAGAAAGAAGATTATATCCCAGCTCTGGAATGGACGCAGGCAGCGATTGACTTGCTAAACTCACCAGGCTTCCCCGCATATGAACGCAGGGCTCACCTTCCGGAACTTGAACATCGCTATCAAAGATTGAAGCGCAAACAAACAGACACTTCACAACTTGATGATGAAACCCGAAATCCTTCGTGATTTGAGGCATAATCTGATCGTAAACTTATCAGATGGTGCCTTCTTTGGCTTTGCATTAGGTTTTGCTTCATTTGTAACGATCATTCCTTTGTTTGTCAGTCAGATGACCGACTCAGCCATCCTGATTGGTCTCATCCCGGCAATACATAGTGTCGGCTGGCAACTACCACAGCTTATGACTGCCGACCGGGTCGCCAAACAGACTCGCTTCAAACCAATGGTGCTCCGGATGACTATACAGGAACGCTTACCTTTTTTAGGACTGGCCGTCATTGCTTGGTTTTTGCCCCAAATGAAAAACCAGACTGCCCTTCTGATTACCTTCGGTCTTTTAATCTGGCAAGGGCTGGGAGGTGGATTGACTGCTGGCGCATGGCAGAGTATGATCGGCAAGATTATTCCCGGTGATCGTCGCGGCACCTTCTATGGGGCTCAATCATCTGCCGCCAATTTACTGGCCAGCTTAAGCGCTGTATTGGCGGGATTCATTTTGGCCAGCCTTGCGGGTCCGGTTGATTTCTCCTTGTGTTTTTTCTTGGCCTTTATCTCTATGGGGATTTCCTGGCTCTTTCTCGCTCAAACTCGCGAGGCAGCTACCCCAATCCCTGAGTACATAGGGGAGAGCACTAATTTCTGGAACAGAATCGGCGATATACTTGACCGAGACCGCAACTTTCGCTGGTTCATCGTTGCCCGCCTGCTATCTCAGTTAGCTGTGATGGGGTTCGCGTTTTACTCCGTTTATGTCGTCAATCAAAAAGGCGCTGGAGAAATTCATGTTGGTTGGATGACAGGTATTTTCTTGGGCACCCAAATTATTGCCAATCCGATCATGGGATGGCTGGGGGATCATTGGAGTCACGGGCGGATCATGGAAATCGGCTGTATCGCCGCAGCCCTTAGTTCAATTTTGGCCTGTTGGGCTCCTTCTACAGCTTGGTTTTACCTGGTATTCATTCTTGCAGGTATCGCCAATGTGGGCGTCTGGACGATAGCCCTGGCAATGATCCTGGAATTTGGGACGGAAGCTGAACGACCCGCTTATGTTGGTATGGGAAACACATTCGTCGCTCCTATGACGATTCTGGCTCCTTTTTTAGCTGGCTGGCTGGCGGATACTGCCGGGTATCAAATTGCTTTCATCGCAACAGGGATTGCCGGGCTGGTTACTGCAGCTGTCCTGCACTGGCTAGTCAAAGATCCAAGAAGTATTTCGATTAGTAATACGGTGAATGGAGATTAGCAATGACCTTATACTTTTCATACGAGAATCTTACCTGGCCTGAGGTATTCAATCTGCCACGGGACACTCCTTTAATTATCCCATTCGGAACTGGTTATGATCTAGAGAGATTGGCGAGTGCTCTTGGAAACCCATCTTCTGCAGGTATCCTGCCTGCGATTCCTTATGGGTGGGCAGGGAGCGGGTTGCAGCTTCCAAAAGGAATATTGGATGCATATGTTCAAAACTTGGTCAGGAGTCTATTTGATGATGGCTTTGCACGGATCTATGTACTCTGTCCCCAGCAAGCCAATCCGGAAATCAATACACCCTGGATCGCACTTCCACATCTATCCCTGGTTTCGGCACCAAGTTGGCTTCCCCCAGACAATGATCGCGGTAAAGTGGTCATAATACCGGTTGGACATACCGAGCAGCACGGTTTCCATTCACCCATGTCAACCGATACCCTGATCATAGAGGCTATCGGCCAGGGTGTTGCCAGGACAGTGCCCGACCAGGCAGCCTGCTTGCCAGTGATGCCGTATGGCGTCAGCACCCATCGCTCATCCTTTGCCGGGACATTGAACGCAGGTGGTCGAGCATTTGAGGATTTCTATGTCAGTGTTATTGATACTTTAGTCGCCCGTGGTTTTGATCGCTTTTACTTGATGAGCGGTCACGGCGGAAACAGCTCGTTCCTTGTTAACATAATAAAATACTCTGGGGAACGCCATCGCCGAATATTTTGCGCCACTGCTTGGTTGTATCTGTCAAGCCCCGAAGGTGTGCATGCTCTGGAAGAGATGCGTAGCTCGCCGATCGGCGGCATGGGACATGCATGCGAGCTTGAAACTTCACTAATACTCCACATTCGCCCTGATTTAATAAAAATGGAGAGGGCTATCGATGAGATGGACTTTGTTGCTACGCCAGAGTATTATATGGATTGGGTGGAAGGAGGTACGTTGATTGCCAATCCTCCTTGGGATGACGATACGCGTACCGGTGCATATGGCGCCGGGAGTCTGGCTACAGCAGAAAAAGGGAAGTACTGGCTAGAGGCCGCCATCGCCGAGAAAATTGCCCACATCTACGAGATTCATGAGCAACACAGCCGCCGCGAAGCCCGCAGAATTGCAGGCTATGGCTTATGGTCCGGGATCTCATCGGTTTTGCCTGGATGAGTTTTTCAGCCCAGGTGTCATTATCTTATAGAGAATAGGGATGATATTGATTCTGGCATGGGTTGCCCCATGCCAGGTACATTACTTTAGCAGTAATATCGATAATGATTGCATTGATCGTTTTTTCTCGATCAAGTGGATCCATTTCAGCCACCGAGTGATTGCATATTGAGTTTGGGTAATTAACGTGATCTTGCTGAATTGCCATTAATGAATTCAGGGAATGAAGAGAAGTCTGTCCAAGGAGGCGTAGTGCTCGGAAATAACGCACTCTAGTTCCGATCAGTTCGTCAGCATCTGATTCAATCGCCTGCATGTTGTAGTCTAAATAATGGTTTGTGTGGACCAATGCCCCATCCTCCGAACCGAGAATAGCAAATCGCCTTGCAGAAACCTCAACGTTATATAATTCGCCGCTCTCATGGGCGATAAGATGGTTATATCCGGCTGCTCTCTGGGGGACCAGGGCATTGCGGATCGCATCCCCCGGCAACTTTGCCGATAATACTGCCCGGGAAACAATCACTCTCGGCAAACCAATTCTGAAGTCGGATGGATAAACCGTGTCACAACATTGTGCGATTCCTGCTGAGTTAAAGCCAATATTTGGCAGTAATCCTCCATAAGTCATCGCAATAAAAGTAGGTTCATCGTCTGGCGTTACATGCACCACGTAAACATCCTGCTCATCCTCAGGTAGCCAGTCTTCATTATGCGCGACCAGCACATGCCTATCGGTCGTTCTTGTTTCACAGACTGCCATACTTGTGCATTTTGACAGGTGGAGAGCATCCGTTGTCACGGCTTCTATTGAATTCAGCACAACCAGATCATCGAATGAAACATTGCTCCCTTCAGAAATTCCGATCAATTCATCGACATACTTCTGATATCGTTCTTGAGCGAAGAGGAGGTATTTCTTGG
>JAGDMX010000255.1 GCA_017860725.1 Chloroflexota bacterium
CCAGGTTCCTGGCTACGGAGATGGTGCGCTCAAATGCTGGCGGTGGGCCACCGCTCCCCTCCGACGTTGCGCAGTGGTTTGTGGATATGCTGGGATCGAATCGCAGAGCGCAAATGGTCGCCGCAGCACGCGATTTGACCATTTTCGACAGCCGGCCCAGGTTGAAGGAGATCGCAGCCCCAACGTTAGTGATTGCGGGGTCCGATGATAAAGCTGTGCCGATCGCGCATGCTCGCATGCTTGCGTCTGGCATCCCGCACTCCGAGTTACGTTTCATCGCAGGCGCCGGCCACACCCTGATTTGGACCCATCCAGACGCCCTGGTGAGTCTGGTCAAGCTATGGCTGTCTGGTGATTACCCACATCTCTGAACAAGACAATAGCTCCGATTAATAAAAAATGAGAATAATGAATAATATGCAGAAACAATCCAACAGCCAGTTTTCCCCACTCGTTAGTCGACCGGATATGCCAGAATATAGACTGCTCGCCGCCGATCAAGGTCGAGGATTGCTTCCATGGGAATGGGCGCGTCAGCGCCTTCAGAATTCTCGGAATTATTGGGTCGCAACGACGCGCCCTGATAAGCGTCCACATCTGACGGCTGTTTGGGGTATTTGGTGGGATGAGGTTTTCTACTTCAGTACGGGACGCCTGGCGCGCAAATCTCGCAACCTGGCTCAAAATCCCGGTTGCGTTGTGTCCACCGAAAGCGCAGCAGAAGCTGTTATCGTTGAAGGGGTCGCATCGATAATCAGCGATCCCGAGATCCTCCGGCAGATAGCCCAAGCTTATCGGGCAAAGTATGGCTCTGCTTATCCCGACGATTCCAACGTCTTTGCAGTACAACCGAAGGTGGTCTTTGGCTTTATTGAGGCCGAAACGGAATTTGCAGGCAGCGCAACACGCTGGTATTTTTAAAATGAAAATTCACGCCATTTCTACGGGCAAGGTAAAGATCACTCAGAACTGGCAAGTCGCTCGTGAGGGCGATCCCCTGCGGCTGGCGCACACACTGTTTGACCGACGTTTCACGGACTGGCTGCCTATTTTTTGCTACGTCATCGAGCATCCGGAGGGGTTAATTGTGATCGACACAGGCATCCCTGCCAATGCCAACGATCCGGTCTGGTTTCCACCCTGGATGCGACTTGTCCAGAGAGCCGCGTATTTTGATCGGATGTCGTCTGAAGAGGAGATTGGGCCTCAACTTCAAAAACGGGGTCTCTCGATAAACGACGTCCGCTGGGTGGTGTTAACGCACCTGCATCAGGACCATGACGGTGGTCTGCACCACTTTCCACAGGCTGAGATCGTAATAACCCAGGCTGAATGGAAAGCAGCAGCCGGACTTAAAGGACGTCTGGTAGGCTACTTGAATCAACGCTGGCCGAAATGGTTTTCACCCACGCTGATCGAATTCAAAAACGATCCATACGGGGTGTTCACTTACAACCACCAACTTACGCTGGCTGGCGATGTTCATTTAGTCCCGACGCCTGGTCACAGCCTGGGACATATGTCCGTCCTCTTGCAAGAAGATAGTCACGTCATCTGTTTTGCCGGGGACGCATCTTACAGTCAAGAACTTCTTCTTACAGATGAAATCGACGGCATTGCGCCAAATCCCGTCGCACAGCTTAGAAGCCACAAACAGATTTTGGAATTTGCCGCGCAAACACCGTTGATCTATCTTCCTGCTCATGAATGGGATGCACAGCGGCGGTTGGAGGCACGCGAGGCTATCCCATGTTCGTAGCGTATGTATTGACGGTGGCGAAGGTGCGGGCCTTCTCTCCCCTGCTATTCATTATCGATACAGTCGATCATAGCTCGTGTCATATTCCAGGACTTTTCCATCACCTCCGGGTTCATCTTATCAAATGTATCTGCCAGTTGGTGCCAATAGGGAGAAACACCATCCTTGGTTAGACCGGTGATGGTAATTGCGGGAATTTTACAACGTAGGGCATCGGCCATTTCAGTATTACCACCGCTGGCTGTAGCCGGGTACGCGTCCCACTCTGGGTGTTCCGCTGCCAGACGTTCAGCCATTTGCACCAGGCGTTGGTCGGCCTTAAATGGCACGATAATACCCTCTTTTGTCAGCCAGGCTGGGCCGGCGCAGCCAAGCATCTCAAATACGAGAGCAGTCGGTTTTTTAAGGTCATTTTGGTGACGCTTATAGAAATCAATCATGCCGTAATGCTGAACTTCTTCACAGCCCGTACATACTACAAGCACACGGGTGTGCTGTAGCGGCTGAGTAGTAAACTCCTCGGCCAAAGATAGCACCATGCCCACCGCACTGGCATTATCGTTGGCGCCTGCTGTAAATGGTGTGGCCTCAGCCTGGAGGCACATAGCTGCTAAAAGAATTGCACAGACTGCTGTCGGAAAGGTTGCATACCAGGCCCAAGCTATCGGAAAGAAGATCGCCGCGCAGTATACAATAATCTGCAAAATTAAGCTCGCGAAGACGACCATCGTAAAGCGGTCATAGATTTTGACCCATCGCTTTGTGCTGAAGATGATTGGCGTACGCTGGCTATCCAGATGGCCCACCAGCACAAGGTCTCGTCTATGTTCACCCGCCGGCGGTATGACCGCAAACACATTCTGGCTTTCACCTTTCGGTACTATTTTGCGGAAAGGATTATTTTGAAAACTGAGCTCCAATAACTCGCAAACGACCACAAAGATCGACAGCAGTGCGGCCAGGAGCGCCGTTATCCAGCCGCCCAGCGGAAACAGGGCAAAAGCCAGGAGGATCAGGCAGCTGCCCAACAAATGCGGATGAAATATCGACCGGGCGCTGAGGAAGGTTTCAAAGACCGGTTTTAAACCCATTTTTTCGAACTGAGCCTGTGCGTAAAGAGCTCCTTGGCGTTCTCCTGGACGAGTAGGACCACGCGGACCGATGTCCACTGCCAGGGCGTGGATGTGGTTTAGCCAGGTTGCAACATGAGGGTTCGATGAAGTCAGATTAAGCATGGATGTCTCCTGGGAGGGGATGGAGACATTATACCCATAGGCATGATCGATCAGGCAACGATTTATCAGCCGACCGCAGGTTGAGTTGGCAGCAACAGCGACATCCTTATCAGGTCTCGGCTCAGGGCATTTATGCCGCTAAGTTGAATCAAGAAGTATCGCTTAAGAGGTAATATAATTGCCGAATGCAACGAAATTTCTTATCCCGATTTTGGCTGGGGCTGATCCTGCTGCAGGTCTTACTCGTCCCGCTGAGTGGGGTGCGTGCCGGGACATCATCCATCGCACTTGCCCAGTCCGGTGGGGTTACTGCCTTCGACCTGATCATCGCCATGAACACGCTGCGCGCATCGTACGGGCTGCCGGTGCTGGAGGAAGACCCTATCATCGACTCTGTAGCCCAGGCCACGGCGGAGATCATGGCTGCCAACAATATGTCGTCTCACATCGGTGACGTGCGTGGGCGGTTGCAGGCAGCCGGCTACGGCGGCGGAGCTCAAGTGTGGGCTACCGAAAATTTCGCTGTGGGAGGATCCTTCGGCATCGATCAGATCATGCTGGTCTGGAGCGACCCTACGCACATGATCCCTGCGGTCAACCCGGCTTACTGCAACATCGGGGCGGGGGTCGCCAAAGCCGCCAACGGGCGCACTTATTACGTATTGCAGGCGGCATATACTTCGGCTAAATCCTGCGGGGAATATAAATCCGTGGGCGGTGGGAGCAACACCAAGCCTGGCGGTGTGACAGGCGTGTCGCAGGTCATCATACCAGTACAGATCGCCACGCCAGACGCCGAAGGCAGGATCTTCCACGAAGTAAAGGCCGGGCAATCCTTCTGGGCTATTGCCGTGGCTTACAAAATCACCATCAATGATCTAGAAGTATGGAACAACCTTTCGCGGGAGAATAAGCTGCAGATCGGGCAGAAGCTATTCATCCCCGGCAGCAACACCAAAGGTTATTCTACGCCCACACCGGTGGGCATGATTCAGATTGCTACCCCCGACGCGGACGGTAGGATTGTGCATTCCGTGCAGGCTTATAACACGCTGATAACGATTGCCGATGCCTATGGTGTGAAGGTCGATAAAATCCTGGCAAACAACGGCCTGCAGGTGGATTGGCCATTACAGATCGGGCAGAAGCTGATCATCAACCCGGGGAACTTTACACCAAGCCCGACTCCCCGCCCGTTGACCCCGATCGAAAAGCTCACCCCTGCGAGCGATGGCAAGTATTACCACATCGTCAATAGCGGGGAGACTCTGTCGTGGATCTCCAGTTATTACGGCGTGGACATGGGCGAGCTGATGGCGTGGAATGGGCTGAGCGCCAGCTCGATCATCATCCCCGGGCAGAAGCTGCTGCTGCTGGTGACGCCGCCCGCCACCGAAACACTCGTCCCTCCATCGGCGACGCCCACACCCCTCCCCACCGCAACCGATTCACCGTCTCCTACGGTTGAAAACACCGCGGCGCAGGCGCCATCTCCCTCGGCGACCAGCGCCGAACTTGGAGCAACGTCCCCCTTTGCTGGTGGCAGAGTGACAGGCTTGGTGATCTTATTCGTCGCTCTAGCGGCGGGAGGATTGATCCTGGCGGGGCTTTTGATTCGCCGAAAATTATAACGCTATCGCGAAGCTTGATTTCGGCATAGGCTTGCACGCCGCGCGGCCTGAAAAAGGGGACATGAGCTTGCGTCGTTGCCATCATAGTCCGTCCGGGCTACACGCCCTGCTTGCCGAGGAGCAGGCGGCGAGCTGTGTCAAGGTTGCTGGTAAGAATTAGGATTTTCCCTTGAAGTCCTCTCTCAGCGCGAACTGGTCGGGGTGCGAAAAGAGGTAACCCCAGCCATCCACTTCGAGGGCGGGCAGGCCCAGCC
>JAGDMX010000256.1 GCA_017860725.1 Chloroflexota bacterium
GTGCTGCCCCAGCGGTAAATGGTGTTGACATTCGGCTGCGAGTGGAGCGCATTGTATGGATCGACCAACCCACGGCCGTATTTGTCGCTGTTCCCGCCGACATCAATCGCGGAAGCCATTAGCACCGCCTTGATCACCTCGGGCCAATCCTTCAGCCCGGGGTCGGCCTGCAGGTATTGGGCGATTGCCCCCGAGACATGTGGGGCGGCCATGCTGGTGCCAATGCTGTTAAAGTAGTACGCGCCTCCCGCCAGGACGTACCAGGGTCCTGCTGAGCTGATCATCGCTCCGGGAGCCATCAAATCCGGCTTGACCCGCTTTTTCCCGTCACCGTCGGTGTCGATCGGTCCGTAGTTGCTGAAACATAGCCGGCTTGCAGGAGGCCAATCGTACTCGCTCACCCCGCTGCAACTGGTAATTGTGGTGTTTGGCCAGTTGCCATCTTTCACCGCCCCAACAGTGATGACATTTTTGGCTGTACCCGGGGCACGCGTTAGGGTGTTGTCATTATGGCTGATAACGACCATGTTAACGTACTGGCTATTGTACTCGCCACGCACTGCTCGGTCTGCGATTTCGCTGGACGTGTTGTACACCCCATTCTGACTGCCCCAGCTGTTATTGGCGATATTCGTCACCCGCCCACCGGAGGTGCCGCGCTGCAGGGCGCTTTGGAACCAAGAGTCCAGGAAGCCGAAACCCAGGTTATCGCAGCACAGTTTGTAGACCAGGAAATTCACCCCGGGGGCGACACCTTCATTTTTACGAATGCTGTAGATACTCCCACCGTTATAGCGCCCACCGATTGTCCCGGCGATGTGGGTGCCGTGCCCCCGGTCATCGGCGGCGATGCTGTCGTTATTCTGGTAATCCCACTGGTCCAACACGCGCCCCCCCAGCAGGTCCGGGTGGTAGATGCTGCCGCTGCGAGCGATACCGGTATCGACGACCATCACGTTCACACCGCTCCCATTGTGGCCGGCGTTGCGCACGACATCCGCCCCGATGCCCATACGCCCGTCAAAATTGCCCGTAGTGTTTTCCGGCTGTGGTTCAATCCAGCGCACAAAGCTCAGTCCAGCCAGGATTGACAGGTCGGCGTTGAGCACCTTGCCTTCTAGGATGTTCACCGGGCCATTCGTGCTGCGCTCAACCTGCAGCCAGTTGCTGAGCTGATCCAGTTGTTCTTGGGTGGGCTGTTCGTAGGTCAGCAGCACGATATCGCTGGTAATGGCGGGACTGTCGGTTTGCCTGGTGACCAGCTCGGGAGCCAGCTTGGCCTGGGCTGGGATTTCGCTCACGGCGAGGATGCTCCCGGCCTGCATCTGTCCCTCCAGGCTATCGAGAGCGCTGGTCGGGAGTTTGGCTACCAGTGCTCCACGATCTATATAATCGTAGAATTTGTATCCGGCCTTCTCCATCTCCTGACGCGCCTGGGTGGGGAAGGGGTAGGCGAACTGCAGCAAATAGTAGGCTGCACCGGTTGAGATCGCTGATTCGGCGCCCGCCTCTCGTAGGGCAGATTTCACTTGCGGCGCAATCCCCGGCTGTACCCGCATCGTATAGCCCGAGCGGAAGCGTACCATAGTCGGATCTGAATCCTTCAGCTTCTCCTGGTCGAGGGCTTGTATCTCGGCTTGGTCCTGAGTGGTTACTTTTGGGTCAAGCCGGATGCTTGGATCCGGCAGGTATTGTCCGCTGCGCTTGTCATAGCCGATATATCCGCTGGCTGGTTCATCTTTACCGACCTGTTCATTTTGTCCCGGCATAGCTGATGATGCCATGCTCACTATGCCCGGCAGGACCGCCAGGATCAGCAACGCACACATAATCCGGTAGGGTTTGCTCGCTATGATTCGCATTTGATTTGCTCTATCCTAATATGATGAGTTGATTTTTCACGTCTTAACTGAGACGAATGAAACGGAGTGTGGGTTCCGCCGGAAAGATACCAATTATTGGTCTGGATATATAATGCATTATTTGATTCTCGATAGCCACTCTACCAGGTCCGTAAAGCGCTCCAGGCGCACGCCGGGAGTACCCGGCGGCAGGGCAGCAAAGCGGCTGGGGATGCCGATGAAGCTCACACCGGCATTCCTGGCTGTCTCGTAATCCAGTGCGGTATCGCCGATGTAGGTGCAGTCCTGCGGGTGAACACCTAGCTCGCTAAGGGCTTTCAGGATGCCGTCGGGAGCTGGCTTGGGATTTGGCACATCGCCGCCGGTGACCACTACCGGAAAGAAGGCACCCAGCCCATTTTCACTCAGCTCGCGCAGTACGCGCTCTTTTGAGCCGGAGGTCACCAGCCCCAGGTTGAACGATACGCTCAAAGATTGCAGTGTCTCAATCACACCTGGAAAGGGTTCCGGCCTGAGCTTGCTGGCTTCGGCGATCCAGACCTTGTCGGCCTCCTCCCAATCATCGGGAGGGAGGTTCAATGTCTGGTAGGTCAGCAGCCAGTTGGGAGAATATGCAGATTGGTAATCTTCTTCATTTAAATGTCGTCCAAAATGAGCAAAGGCTGCCCGAAAGGCCTGGTAGTGAATGGCATAGGTGTCCTGCAAGGTCCCATCCAGGTCGAAAAGCAAAGCGCGTGTTGTCATGTCTCCGTGTTGCCTCCGAGCTATATTTTACCCTTAAGTGGGGCATAGCTTCTGTCACCGGAATTACGCTGTAGGGGTGAATTTACATTAAATTAACATCGTCTTTTTTAACTTGTGATATACTGCACGATTGAAATGACTGACATCTCTAAAGTTCGCCAAACAATTGGCTTTATGCATCGCCTGGAGCCGCACGAGCAGGTAAAAGAGCAGGCGCTCCAGCTGACTCCCACCGATCACCTGGATTTGCTGCGCGCCTGGCAGGCCGACCGCCTCGAGCGCACTTACACCGACTTGCTGGCAATCCCGCGTTATGAGCCAGCCTGCCGCTTCTTCCTGGACGACGTTTATGCCGCCAAGGACTTCCGCCAGCGCGATCACGAGATCAAGCATCTGTATGCGATCATGTCGCGCTTTCTTCCCGATTTCCTGCTCAAGCTGGTCAAGAAGGTGATCGAGCTGGACGACTTGACCAACGAGCTGGATGAAGCGTTACTCGCCGCCCTGCGCCATGACCTGGGCGTCACCGAACGCATCACCGCCAAGCTATATGCCGAAGGTTACCGGGTGTGTAATAACTACTCCGAGCGCGCTTACCAGATAGAATTAATCAATGAGGTAGGTCACATGGTGAATACCACCACCCGGATTCCGTTGGTAGCAACTACCTTGAAAGTAGCCCGCGGTCCGGTTTCGCGCGCCGGCTGGCACGAGCTACACAACTGGATCGAGCGCGGCTTCACCGCTTTTCAGCATATGCACGGCGGTGAGGAGTTTTTGAGCACCATCTACGAGCGCGAGATGTACATCTTGGGGCGGATATTTGCCGGGGACCCGGAGCCTTTTAAACCCTATCTGTAAAAACAAAGGGCAGATACAAACGCCTCGCCGCTAGTACCTGCCCTTGGATCCTTAGCCAGGGGAATGAGCCAGGATCATCGAGGATCACTTAGCCGATGAGTCTATCGTGATCCCCGCAGTATGCAATTGTCGCTCTCCGGCTAGGTGCCGCTGGCAATCAGCAGTACATCTATCACGCTCAACCAGTCTCACTCAATCTGGATCTGCAGTGCGGTCCTGACCTCCTGCCCGCGAACACCGGATTACACCGGGTGGAGAAACTGAAAAATCACAGTTCTCCTGAGAGTAATTATACCCGATAATATATATTTCTGTATAGGGAAAAACAGGAATTAATCTCATTTTTACTCTCGCCTCCCTAAGCTATAATTGAGTCAAACCACCCTGGGAGGCGCGCATGCGAAATCGATCATTCTTGGTTCTCAGCCTGTTTATTATTGGTCTGGTACTCCTTTCCAGCTGTCGGCAGGCCCAATCGAATCTTGCATCGTTGCCCACTTCTGAGCCCCTGCCTGTCTCAGAGCAGGCGGAGTTAGCCATTGGCACCCATCTAAGCTACACGGTTACCAACGCCAGCGGCAGCCAGGTAGCGCAGTTTAAGTCTGAAGTAGTGAGCTCCGAACCACTGGAAGAATACCAGACCTGGAAGGTCGTTACGAACATCCAGGTAGCCGCCGGGCCGGCCCAGCAGATCACCTCCACCGCCTGGGTCGACCAAGAGAGCGGGGTTGTGCTGCGCTCGGAGTATAAGGTCGTCTATGAGCAGCCGCAGGCTAACACCTTCGATGGCAAGCAGGTTAAGATCAAGGAATTCCACAACTCCCGGACTTTCGACCTGAGCGGCAACACAATGGAAGAAACCCAGAAGGTGGTGGATGCCGATGGGGAAGAATACCTGGTCAGCAACAGCGACGCGGCGGATTACAGCATCTTCCGCCTGACCCACCCGGTGCAGGCAGGAGATTACTACCCCTGGCAAACTACAGCTTATCCGCACCAGGTGGAGGGCGAGCAGCAGATTTCCACCCCCGCCGGTGAGTTTAAAGCCTGGGTGATCAAGCGCTTTGTCGTTCCCGACCAGCAGTATTACCTGGAATTCTTCGACCAGGCTTCCGGCCTGCTGGTGAAGAGCGAGAACTGGGCGCGCCAGGGCGACGAGTGGAAGAAGATCGAGGAGACCGTGCTGACCGGGCTGCAATCCGGAAAGTAGAGCAGATTGCTGCAGGACGCCAGCATCGTAATAGAAAACCCGGCTTCGCGTGGAAGCCGGGTTTGTTATTCTACGATCTATTTCGTCTATTTGTCCTTGTTGGAGTCCGCCAACCATCAGCGGATCACTAAG
>JAGDMX010000257.1 GCA_017860725.1 Chloroflexota bacterium
AGAAACACCAGATATGGCAGATTTGCGCAATCTGTACATCTGGCTGGGTAAGGCTTATGAACTAAGCGATCAGATAGATAAGGCACTAGCGATCAGAATCGAAATGGATAGTTTGGGCTACGAAATTTAACCCCTTCAAACTTCTCCCTGGCTCACTTTTCCATCAATCCCAAAAGCCGGTCTTGCATGGGTAATAAGGGCGACGGCCAAGACCCCGATCGGCAATAATTAAGACCAGGGCCAAGCATAACCCAGCGAAGTCAGAACGGTGTTCGCCAGGAAGTAGCTCCCTGCCAGGCTGAAGAGCGGCGTGAAGAAGCTGAGCAACTGGGCAGTCCAAGATGGAGATATTTGTATCGACCCGTGCTAGATAAAAAAATTTCCTCCCTTAACCATCCCATTGGACTGCCGAAGATTAGTTTATTAAGTGCTCCAGTGAAAACGAAGTAAAATTTGTTTTAGTTGAAAAGTCTTCAACTTCTCATCTTTAACACGATGCGTACTGATTCTATTGAATTTGTAAAGATGTTTCCTGTGCCGCCGACTGAATCAGACTCCCCGCAAGCAAATTCTGGACGGATTCGAAGCCATGCAGAGTGAGCAAGCGCATGAGCTGCTTTTCGTACACCTGGCAGCGGAGGCAGGCTCCTTGGCATTAGGTGAAACCGCAGCACAGCTGGAAGCCTTACTGCTGCTTCCCGAAGAGGGAAGAGAAGCTCAGGCGGCGTTCCGCTGGCTGGCGGCATTCATTGTAGAGGCGCTTAAGAGAAGGCCGGAACAGAAAAGCAGTCTTTGATCATAAATGAGTGGTTGCGTGCATGAATGCCTCGCCTATGCAAATTAACCTGCTCCTCACGCGTCTAAGAACTTTCGAGTTTTTACATGGGTTGGAAGAAAAGACATTGACCGCGCTGGCGAATTGCGCGGTATGGAAAATTTATCCAACGGACGCGGTGATCTTTTGGGAAGGGGATATTGAAACCAACCTGTTTTACCTGCAGTATGGCTGGCTGAAGGTGATCAAGACCGGCCCCGATGGGCGCGAGCAAATCTTACGCTTTTTAGGACCTGGTGAGATTTTCAACGAAGTTGGTGTGTTTGCCAAACGTCCCAACCCCGCCACAGCGATGGCACTGGAGGAAGCTGGCATCTGGCTGATACCTCGCCACGCCCTGGAGCAGATCTTGTTCTCGCACCCACATACGGCCTTACAGATCATGGAAAATATGGCGGACCGTTTTATTGATTTGGTTGCGTTGACGGCAGACCTCTCCCTGCGGACAGTGGAAGCGCGGCTGGCCAAACTTTGGCTTGAGCAGGCAAAGGACGGTGTCATCCCGCGCTATCGCTGGTCCACGCTGACCGAGCTGGCGGCTCACCTGGGTACCGTGCCCGACGTGCTCAGCCGCGCCATTCGCGAGTTGACCAAAGCGGGGGTGATTGAAATGGACAAACAGCAAATCCATATTCTGAATCCAGAAGAGCTAACCAGGCGGGCGATGATCCTGGTCGAATAAAGTTGGGATGAAAACCCGACAAAAGTCGGGGCAAGTATTGGGGGAAACGATTAGAGTCAGGCATAACCGAGAAGGAGCGAAACATGCCTGACAAGATTTCTGAAATCTATTTTGCCGAGACGAATAAGGAAGCCCTATTCGCGGGGGATGGCCCTAAGCCGCAGTTTCTGATCGATACGCCGGGTTTCAAAACACTGGTTGTGGGCCTGGATGCCGGTCAGCAGATCCCCCTGCATTCAGATAGCGCTGCCATGTACTATTTTCTTGAGGGCAGCGGGCTGATGACCGTGGGGCAGGAGACTTTTGAAATTAAGCCCGGTGTAACCATTATTGCCCCAGGTGGTGCGGTGCGGGGTATGAACGCAAAAACGCAGGTCGTCTTTTTAGGCGCCAAAGGTATTTAGAGGTGGGTGAGATGAATAAGAACTGGTACCGCATCTCTGCTGTATTCGCCTTGATCATCGGGGGCATGGCTGTCATCGCCGGATGGCAAGTCTTGCTGGGCCAGGACCCGGGTTATTATGTGATCGACTGGCTGCCGGTCTACAACTTCATTATTGGCCTCCTGTCAGTTTTCGTCACTGCGATCCTGATTTGGAAATGCAGCCCCTACGCCATCCCAGCCGCCGTGGCAACATTGAGTGCTCACGTTGCCGTGATGCTGATCTTGCTGATTGGTTATGGCGATGTGGTGGCAAAAGATAGTATCGTGGCGATGACGACCCGGATCACCGTCTGGGTCATCATCCTGGCCTTGTTGTTCTACGCCTCGCGAAGAAATGTAGCCGCGAGCGTCTAATCCCAATTCAGTTAAGGAAATTTCCAGACCCAGGAAGGAGATCAAGATGAAATTGGTAAAGTTCATGACCAGTGGAATGGGACGTGGGGCACGCATCGCCCTGGGGGTTATTATTATGGCGATTGGATTGTCCCTGGTGCAGGGCGTGGTTGGCACAATCATGGCAGTGGTGGCACTCATCCCTATTGCCGGCGGGTTATTCGACTTTTGCCTGATCGGTTTTGCATTGGGCTACCCGCTCAAAGGGGATGAGGCGCGCAGAAAACTGGCAGGTAGCTAGGGCATAACTGCCATGGGAAAGACGGTCGATAACCGGTCAATTGCGCTGGGAGGGGGTTGATATCTGCGAGCGCTATCGAGTGTGCACCTGTCGTTTGGACACCACGCCTAATAGTCGTGCCACCCAGCGCCGGCAAACCCTGCTGGCGCCGGGCACTTTCTGCATGGCAGCCGGGCTGCCCCACGGCAGTGTGGAGATTGTTCACATACGCCAAAACGGCGACCTGATTGAATCAGCAGTTTTGTATAATCCTGAATAACATCAACACAATCCCCCTTATAATAGGTGTATAGCCAGTTCTGGCTTGCATCGTGAAATGACTACTTTCCCCTACTGGTCCCTGTCGGTGGAAGATGTCGCCAGGGAATTAAATTCAGCGCCAACCGGCTTGAGCCACTCAGCAGCGCAAGCCGTTCTGGATAAAATTGGACTGAACCGGATCCAATCTAAGGCGCGCCTCACGCCATTGGTTTTATTCATCAACCAGTTCAAAAGTCCAATTGTCCTCATCCTGATCTTCGCCACGCTGCTCTCAGCATTCCTCCAGGATTGGGTAGACGCAGCCATTATCCTGCTGATTGTGCTGGGTAGTGCATTGTTAAGTTTCATCCAGGAGTACAACGCCAATAACGGCGCTGAGAAGTTGCGGGCGCAAGTATCACTCAAGACAGAGGTACTGCGAGATGGCGAGCCTGCAATCATCCCAAGCGAGGCTATCGTTCCAGGCGATGTGGTGCTGCTTTCAGCCGGCAGTTTAGTCCCTGCGGACGGATTGGTGCTCGAAGCCAAGGATTTCTACGTCAACCAGGCAGTGCTTACCGGCGAAACGTTCCCGGTGGAAAAAACACCAGGTGTGATGGCTGAAAATGCCGGGCTTTCCGAGCGAACCAATGTGGTTTTTATGGGCACCAGTGTAAGCAGTGGAAGCGCTCGAGTTATGATCGTCGAAACGGGGGAGAAGACAATCTTCGGCCAGATCGCCAACCGGCTGACGCTACGCCCGCCTGAAACCGAGTTCGAACGGGGTATAAAACACCTGGGCTACTTGCTTACCGAGATTATGTTTGTGCTCGTGCTGGGCATTTTTGCTTTTAATGTCTTCTTCCACAAGCCGGTGATCGACTCGCTGTTGTTTTCGATTGCCCTGGCGGTAGGATTGACTCCTCAGTTGCTGCCGGCCATTATCAATATCAACCTCTCCAAGGGCTCCCAGGTCATGGCACAACGGGGCGTGATCGTGCGGCGGCTGGAGTCAATCGAAAACTTCGGCAGCATGGATGTGCTTTGCACCGATAAGACTGGCACGCTCACAGTGGGCGTTGTTCAGCTTGATGGGGCGCTGGATGTGGATGGCGCACCCTCTGAGTTTGTTCAGTTGTACGCCTATCTCAACGCCTATATGCAAACAGGTCTGTTCGACCCATTGGATGATGCTGTAGTCCAGAAGGGTGCGATGGGGGCCAGTGAATACACCAAGGTGGATGAGATCCCGTATGATTTCGTACGCAAATGCCTGAGTGTGGTGGCAGAACACGTTAACGGTTCGCGCTACCTGATTACCAAGGGTGCACTGGATAAGGTCCTGGCTGCTTGCTCACAAGAGGAAACCGCAGCAGGTACCGCCGCCTTGGATGCAGACCGGCTGGCTCAAATCCGGGAGCGATTTGAAGGGTGGAGCGCTCAGGGCTACCGGGTACTGGGTGTGGCTTTCAAGCTTGTGGAGACCCAAGAGCACTCCTACTCCACGCAGGATGAGAGCAAGATGACGTTTGCAGGTTTCCTCCTGTTCTTTGATCCCCCGAAACCAGGCGTCCAGGGGACGATTGCTGGGCTGGAAGAGCTGGGCGTTAGATTGAAGATCATCACAGGGGATAATCACCTGGTGGCACGCCACATCGGGCAAGTGATCGGGCTAAAAGATTTCCAGGTATTGAGCGGAGGCGAGCTGGACAGCCTGCGCGACGAGGCGTTGTGGCACGCCGTCGAGCAAAATACAATTTTTGCCGAAGTGGACCCCAATCAGAAGGAGCGCATTATATTGGCGCTCAAGAAGAGAGGGCATGTGGTGGGTTACATGGGCGATGGCATCAATGACGCGCCTTCGCTGCATAGCGCCGATGTGGGGATTTCCGTCAATAATGCCGTAGATGTCGCCAAAGAAGCAGCTGACATGGTGCTGTTAAAGCAAGATTTGGATGTGCTGCGC
>JAGDMX010000258.1 GCA_017860725.1 Chloroflexota bacterium
CCGCGACTCCAACACCCATTCCACCCACACATACACCTCTTCCCATCGCCACGGCCACGCAAATACCACCTCTGCCGGTGCAGCCGCTCTTCCGCGGCAACCCGGAACGCACTGGTGTCTATGCGCAATCAGGTGATTTCGGCAACTGGAAGTGGTATGCCGGCGCACCGATCACCGGCTCTCCGGTGCTGGTGGAGGGCACCTTATTTATTGGCAGCATGCAAGGCAGGCTATACGCCCTCGATCCGGCCACGCAATCGGTCAAGTGGCAGGCTGATTTACCAGCCCCCATCTTCTCCACACCGGCCATTGCCGGAAAAGCGGTCTATGTCGGCACCCTGGGAGGCACCTTTCACGCCCTTGACGCTACCAATGGTAATGAGATCTGGCGCTTCCAGGCTGGCGATGCCATCATATCCTCTCCTGCCATAGCGGATAACATAGTCTACTTCGGCAGCTTTGATCAGAATATCTATGCCCTCGACACCGGCTCAGGTGAACTACGCTGGAAACATCAAACCGGCGGTGACATTAACAGCTCGCCGGTCGTATCCGGTGGCACCTTACTGATCGGCAGCGAGGATAGTTTCGTATACGCCCTGGATGCTAACACCGGTAAGAAAATCTGGCTTTACCTGGCCGAGGCCCCTATCCTGTCTTCGCCTACCGTACTGGACGGCGTAGTCTATATTGGAACAGAATCAGAGTCAGGTGATTCGGCCAATGCCATCGACCTGGCTACCGGTAACCGCCTTTGGAAAGCCCCTTACGGCGTCTTGCTGACTACCTTTGCCGCCGGGGATGATGCCCTCTACGGCGCCAGTGTCATGGGCGGCGTGGGGGCTGTCAATCCCGAAGATGGGAGTTTGCTTTGGTCTCATGAGACCGGCGTTTTCATCATCTCTTCTCCCGCCGTCCTGGATGACCAGATCATCTACGGCGATGGCGCCGGCATAGTGCATGCCCTGTCCGCAAAGAACGGTGACGAGCAGTGGTCTTACCAGACCCAGGGAGAGATCTGGTCCTCCCCGGCCATCGCCGGCGAGACCGTCTTTTTCGGCAGCGCTGACGGTTACCTGTACGCCCTGGACCGCCATGCACCCAACCTGCCTCCCGACCCAGTCGCCACTTCCATCCCTATCCAGCCTACACCGACAGCTTTCCCTGCTGAACCCCAGCCCACAATCACCGGCACGAATGGCTTGCCCTGGTGGAATGATCGCGTTTTCTACGAGGTCTTTGTGCGCAGCTTCAAAGATAGCAATGGCGATGGTATCGGTGACTTGCAAGGGCTGATCGAGAAGCTCGATTATCTCAACGACGGTGATCCGACCACCACCAGCGACCTGGGTGTCACCGGCCTGTGGCTGATGCCGGTCGCCGAGTCGCCTAGCTACCATGGTTACGACGTGACCGATTACCGGGCAATCGAGCAGGATTACGGCACCAACGCTGACTTCAAGCAGCTTATTGAAGAAGCTCGCCAACGTGGCATGGTTGTCATCGTCGACATGGTCATGAACCACACCTCTAACCAGCACCCCTGGTTTCGGGAGGCTACCCAAACCGGCTCCAAGACTGAGAACTGGTACATCTGGTCACCGGATAAAGGCGACTACCTCAGCCCTTGGGGGAGTGAAGTCTGGCATCAGTCTTATGGTGGAGATATCTTCAACCTGAAAACCGGTCACCTTCTCACCGATTACTATTACGGCTTGTTTTGGGAGGGCATGCCTGACCTAAACTATAACAATGGCGCTGTGACTGATGAGATGTTTGATATTCTCCAATACTGGCTGAAGGACATGGGAGCAGACGGCTATCGCCTGGATGCCGTACGCCACCTGATCGAGGACGGCGAAATCCAGGAAAATACCCCGGCAACCCATGCCTGGCTGCAAAGCTTCGATAACTACGTCCACACCGTCAATCCCAACGCCCTGACCGTCGGTGAAATCTGGGACGATACCGTCGACGTGGTTCCTTACGTCCCCGAGGAGATCGATATCGCCTTTGAGTTCAAGCTGGCCGAAGCGATCATCCAGGCAGTTAACACTGGCGATCACACCCGCCTGATCACCCAGACCCAGACTGTGCTCGACTCTTATCCGGAAGGTCAATTCGCCCCCTTCCTGACCAATCACGATATCACGCGGGTGATGACTCAATTGGGCGAGGACCCTGCCAAGGCCAAGCTTGCCGCTACGATCTTTCTTTCGATGCCCGGAGTGCCTTTCATTTACTATGGCGAAGAGATCGGCCTGACTGGCGCCAAGCCCGATGATATCGATCTCCGCCGCCCGATGCAGTGGGATGCCTCATCCGCCAATGGATTTACCACCGACACGCCCTGGGTCGATCCCGGCACACCCAGCGCCTCCACGAACGTGGAGGCGCAGACCAGCGATCCCGCTTCGCTACTTAGCCGCTATCGTGATCTAATTCGCCTGCGCACAGAGCAAGCCGCCTTGCGCGCCGGGGATGCCTGGGTGGTGTCCACGGAAAATCCGGCGGTGTTCGCCTTGCTGCGCTACCTCGATGGCGAAGCCGTACTGCTGGTTGTCAATCTGTCTGATCAGTCGATCACAGATTATAGCCTCAGCCTGGATTCCAGCCCGCTACAAGGCGCATACCAGGCCGGCACGCTGCTGGGAGAGGGCAGTCCCCGCGCACCCCAGGTGAATGCTCAGGGAGGTTTCACAAATTATGTCCCAATCCCCGATCTAGGCGCTTACCAGGCAGCTTTGATTTCTTTGAAGTAATAAAACTGTACAGATACAAGCGCCTGAGAGAACTGTCATGGAGCATCATCCGATACCACCCACTCGCCATAATATCATCCACTTGAACGAAGCACGCAATGTGAAAGGATGTTTGGAAAAGATAACCCTTTAGAAAGGAATTGCTATCCACCAGCACACTCATTGCTGTATAATAATAGTGGATAACCCGAGTAATGATCTAATCCCTGGGAAGCTCATCAAACCGGCCCAAGGTCATCTGGGGATATCATTGCTCACTTGATCAGCATCTCCTTATGAAAACCGGAAGGCAGATCCCATGAAATCCAAATTCCTCTTCTTCATCATTATTGTACTCCTGGCATTGGCGCTGACCGCCTGCACACGATCCATCGTCACCAACCCGGAACAGCCGACTGCCACCACCAGCCAGCCTGGTGTCCCCTCTGACCAGGAAGGCGAGAGCATCACCCTGCCTTCGCCGGGTCCGGTAGAGCTACTGCCCCAGGTCACCTCACCTGTGACCTCGACAGTCCCGAGTGAGCCTGCCGAACCAGTGCTGTGTGCCTATCCGGCTGGATGGATTTCTTACACTATTCAGCCCGGCGATACCCTGGAGACAATCTCGGCTCAGTTCGCCGTCCCGGCGGAAGACCTCTTCCTGGCCAACTGCCTGTATGCCGGCGGCGTCCTTGAACCCGGAAAGACCATCCTGGTGCCGCCGCCTGCCCAGGTCTCTGAACTTCCATCCACCGGTCAACCTACCGAGGCAACGCCAGCCACTCCATCGGGCGAGACTGCGCCATCCGGCGAAGCTACAGCGCCTGGTGAAGCAGCCCCATCCACCGAAGCTACAACCACCACACAGGCGAAGAAAGAGAAGTGCAAAACCAATTACATCGTCCGATCCGGAGACTGGGTCTATAAAATCGGCCGCCGCTGCAATATCAGCCCCTACGCCATCATTGCCGCCAACAATTTGCGTTATCCTTACTGGCTGCGCCCTGGGCAACACCTGTACCTGCCACCCAACGCTCCACCCTTCCCGAAGCATTAGTCGATAGGCACAAATCCGTCCTGAGTCGGTAACGGCAGCCTGAGTGTCCGACTTCAAATCCACAATCGAAAATAAGTACCGGCACATTGCCCGCATGCCTGATGCGGTCATGGGGTTTACGATTCCGATCAGGAGGCTGGCAATCGGACGTCTAAACCTCTCCTCCGGTTCATCGGTTATCGATGTGGGCTGTGGCAGTGGTGCCAGTTTCCCCTACCTGATCGAGGCGGTTGGTAGTCAGGGGGTCATAGTCGGGATCGATATCAGCCCCAGTATGGTTTCCCAGGCTAGAAAGCGTATCAAAAATAACCATTGGAGTAACGTCACGGTTAACGAGACCGCCACTGAAGAGTACCAGGATCGTAAGCAATTCGATGGCGCTTTGTTATTCGCCATGCATGATGTTTTCACCTCAAAGCAGGCAATGGCCAAGGTTGAGTCATTATTAAAACCGGGAGCGCGCATCGTGTGCGTGGGGCCAAAGCTACTCGAGGGATTTCCGAAATCCCTGATGAATATTGGCATCAGCCAGTTATTCAAACGATTTGCAATTTCTCAGCGAGATCGAGATCGCCCGTGGCGGACGGCGGAAATCTATTTTCAGACCCTCGAACTCATTGAATTGATGCACGGAGCTTTATTTGTTTTCGTCGGCCAGAAGAATATTGGACTCGATCCATCTGAGCAGCCTCCCTATGGATTACACCAAACCCAAGTATCTGAATAACCAGAGCTGTTGAGCAGCCTGGCACGACAACCTTCCCCTATCCCAATATGCTCACTACTGCTTCTGCGCCACCTGATCAAATCGGATTGCAGTTTGCGATCCTCGTCATCACTAAAATTAATAAATGTCCTAAATACTTGCGAATTTGTCCGTCTTCTTCTACAATAAATGTGACCCTGTATATACTTCCAGGACCAAGAAATCCGAATAAATCAATAAGCCCCAGAACACATTTTGGAACCGGAGCATCTAATGTCTTCATCACCTCCC
>JAGDMX010000259.1 GCA_017860725.1 Chloroflexota bacterium
TGGCATTCCGGCTTCTCACCGCCATCGACCTCGGCGCTGTTCCTGAAGCTGCCGAAGCAGGGCCTGACCCTGATCGTTTTAGCCAACACGGACATGATCAGCCGCTCCTACCAGGCCGGCCACGGCGATGGGAACAGCGTTTTGAGTTCCCTGGTGGCGTTGACGTTCTACAAGCACTTTGTGCTGGCACCGCGCTACGATCAGCCACTGCCCGAGATCGATTGGTCCGCGGACAGCTCTACGGTGTACACAGCTATCAGCAATGTGGAGGACGAGTCAGTGCGCGACCTGCTGAACATGGAGTTTGAGGCGCACAGCGCGCTGGCCAGCTCTCTGGTTGACCTGAAAGTACTATCCGGGCGTCTCGCTTCGATGCACACCACGGCTGAGCAGGTGGCCACGAGCCTGGAGCCACAGACTTTTGATCTGTACGCGGGCACCTACGAGTTTCCCGAGGCTGGTGGACTCACACTGAGCGTGACCCAGGCCGAAAACAAGCTGTACGCAGCTGTGCCCGGTTCGGCACCGCAGGAGCTGCTGCCGCTGTCTCCAACGCACTTCTTTGTGCCCCATGGGTATGATTTCTACCAACTCGACTTCTCGCCAGACTCGGCCAGCGGAACCTGCCGTCTTGTCCTGACTCTCTGGGGCATGTCTTACACGGGATGGAGGAAGTGACATGTGCAGAAAAAGTTTTTTATTGTCCCTGGTTCTTGTCACCGTACTGGCAGGCTGCTCCTGGTCGGCGCCACGAGCTGAGGTGTATCCGGGTGCCGAGTGGAGCCGGACTTCCAGCCCGGAGAGCATGGGCTGGTCCTCGACCAAACTTGTCGCGGCGCAGGCCTATGCCAAACACATCGGCTCAGCTGCCGTGATGATAGTGGATAACGGCGTGGTCGTTGATGCCTGGGGTGATCTGGAGCGCAAGTACCTGTGCCACTCGATGCGCAAGAGCCTGATCAGCGCACTGTATGGCATCTACGTGGCTGATGGCAAAATCGACCTGACCCGGACACTGGCCAACCTGGGTATAGATGACCTCACGCCGCTCACCGAGGTAGAAAAGACCGCCACGGTCAAAGACCTGCTGTCGGCGCGCTCGGGCGTGTACATCGAGGCAGCGGGAGAGGCATCCAGCATGAAGGCCATGCGTCCTGCCCGCGGCAGCCATTCTCCAGGCACCTTCTGGTACTACAACAATTGGGACTTTAACGCTCTGGGCACCATCTTTGACCAGCTCAGTGGTGAGAAGAACATCTACGCGGCCTTCGACAAGCGGATTGCCGATCCCATCGGGATGCAGGACTATGGCCCGGATGAGCTCAGTTATGCCTACGAGCCATATTCCAGGCACCCCTACTACGGCTTTCGTATGAGCACCCGCGACCTGGCGCGCTTCGGCTTGCTGTTCCTGCGCAACGGGCGCTGGGGTGAGCAGCAGGTCGTGCCGGCAGACTGGGTGCGCGAAAGCACCGCAAGCCGCTCAACTATCGCCCCGCAGAGCGGCTACGGCTACCTGTGGTGGACAGGAGAGGGCGCCGGCGGGTTCCCCAACGTGGACGAGGGTCCCGCTAGCTATTACGCCTCGGGCTATGGCGGGCACAACGTGATCATCATGCCCTCGCGTAACCTAGTGGTTGTGCACCGTGCGGAAACCGACGCTGGCCGCATGGTAGACGAAGCAAGCATCGGCACACTGCTTTGGATGATCCTCGATGCCGCCGGCGAGAAGGCAATTGGCGATCCGCCGCTTTTGGAACGCGCAGTGGGGACGCGACTCACGGCGGACACGCTGCCACAAGTACTACAGGCTTGCTCCTTGCGCTCCACGCAGGGCAGCACAGACATCTCCGTCACGTTTGGTCCGGACCAAACTATGTCTGTCTCGGCGTACGGCGGCGCGGTCGTGGTTGAGGCGCGCTGGTGGCTCGAAGGTGACAACTACTGCCACGACCTGGGACCCGAATATGGCGGGCGCCAGTGCTCCCAAGTACTCCAGAACGGCGACCAGCTTACGTTCTTCGACCTCGATGGATATGCAGCGAACCATTTCGCATGCGTGCCACGATAGGAGCAAGGGAAATGGAAAGCTCCCCCATCCACTCCTCCGTGGCTGCAAAGCGACGAGTTGGACCGAATGGTTATGCTGCCAAACGGTGTAACTACCGAAGCAAAGAAGATCCCGTAGCCTTCCCCGCAAATTACTAGTTGAGCGATGAACGAAAGGAGTGAGTCATGAAGACACTAGGCAAGGTTGTTGGATCCGGTAGATTCGTGGATATCGGTACGCATAAGCTGCATGTAGTTTTGACAGATAATGCAAGTGAATACACCATTGTGTTGGAATCCGGCGGTGGGAAATATTCTACAGCCTATCGGGAGATCCAGGAACCGCTTGCCCGACGAACCGGGTTCAGGGTCATGAGTTACGACCGTTCCGGATTTGGCCAAAGCGAACTGGGACCGGATGATTTCGATGCCATCGCTGAAGTGGATGCCCTGAAGATATGCCTGGAGGTTCAGGGGTTCAAAGATAAATATATTCTTGTCGGGCATTCCTATGGCGGCATTTTGATCCAGCTTTTCACGCTGCGATACCCGCAACTGGTAAGCGGACTGGTGCTGATCGATCCGATGAATGTCTGGTTTGTCGATGCCTTTGGCCTGGACAAACTAAGTGCAGCTACACCCTATTTTGAGAAACCGGCCAAGAATTATGAGAAGGCTGGCAATCGAATGGTTGATTTTTTTCCGAAAGCCCTGGATGTACTGAGATGGAAGCAATTGCCCCCTCAACTACCGGCAGTGTTGATCACCGCCGGCAATCCACCATTTTCGGAAAGTCTGTGGCGCAAATGTCACGAGCAGATGATTATGCATTCTGAAAAACACCATCTGCTAATTGCGGAGGGGAACAACCATGACATTCTCGAAGAGAATCCCGGATTGGTATTGAATGCCATCATCGAATTGGTCAACAGGATTAAATCAGCATCACCATAAGGAAACCTTGCTGTGAGATTGAAAGGCATTAATCAGAAAGGAGACTAGATAATGAATACTGAAAATAAGAGGTTGTACTGCTCCCGAGATGACCGGAGGATCGCAGGTGTTTGTGGCGGACTTGGTAAGTTTCTGAACGTCGATTCTCGCTTGCTGCGTTGGGCTTTTATATTGACCGGCCAGGTGACAGGTCCCCTTTACCATTTGATGTGGATCTACCTGGACGAAGAGCCTGTTGAACAGCAGCAAGATCTACTCCCCCAGGTGTCACGATAACAATGGTAACGATTTCAAGGAGGATCAATGAAGAAACCTATAGAATTCCTTAGCCAAGCATACAGAGTACGAGGAGAGTTCTACCTTGTTGAGGAAGAAGCTGCCACTCACACAGCAATATTGCTCCACGGTTTTCCAGGAGCGATGGGAGATGTTCTTGACCTCGGCCAGAGGATGGCGAAGCATGGAATAAACACGTTGACCTTCAATTATCGCGGTACGCATGGGAGTGAAGGCACTTTCAGCCTGCAAAATACCATCGAGGATATCCAGGCAGCTTATACATATCTTCGTCAAGATCAGGTTATCCGAGAATTCCAAGTTAATCCCGATGAAATAGTTCTTGGAGGCTACAGTTACGGTGGCGGTATGGCGCTGCTATATACGATGAGCCATCCGGAGGTCAAGCGTGTATTCTCAATTTCTGGAACCGACCATGGCGAATTCACCCGCGAATATCAGCGGAATTCTGCACTTGCAGAGGCGATTAGAGCAAGTTATGAGGAGTTGAAATTTCCGGTTGGCCCTGTGAATTTCGAGTGGAATGACGCTGTTGAGGAGATTACGCAGAATCCAGACCTGTATGACTTGAGGCTTGGCGCAAATGCTCTTGCGAGCCGTGATATTCTCCTTATCGGTGGTTGGGATGATAAGAATGTCGTTATTGAGCGTCACATCCTTCCTTTGTATCGGGCACTTGTGGAAGCAAAGACGCAAAAAATCCAAATCGCAGCATTCCAAGACGATCATGCATTCGAGAAGAGCAGAGAAGAACTCGCCATAATTGTCATTCATTGGGTCAAATCGTAATATGTAATACATTGGTAGCCGTCGTTCTAACACTGCCTCCAACGGGCGATTCGTCTTAACTCTCCTCAATTGGGCAAAGCTGGTGAGAAAGGCACATTCTAAATGAGCACATCATTATTACCGACATCCTTCAAATTCAAGCCTATGACTGAGGCGTGTGCGCGTGCTGCTTTGAGCTGGCGTTATGAACCGCCTTATGATTTCTACAACCACGATTCAACCCAACTCGATGTTTTGATCCGCAACAGCTACTTGAACCCGGCATACCACTACTTCTCAGTATTCGACGAGCAGGACACCTTGATCGCATTTCGCTGCTTTGGTGAAGATGCCCGCGTGCCTGGTGGTGACTATAATGCCGACGCACTCGATATGGGCGGGGGATTGCGACCAGATCTCACCGGTCATGGTTTGGGGCCTCAGATCATTCGTGCAGCCATGGATTTTGCAAGAGCAGAGTTCTCTCCCCGGGCATTTCGGGCTACGGTGGCTGAATTCAACCTGCGGGCTCAGCGTGCCTGCGAGAAGGTTGGATATGTGCCTGTCCAGCGTTTCATCGCCACCCACAGCGGTGTACCCTTTGTGATCTTTATGCGGGATGCCTGATCAAGCCAGGGAAGTCGAGTTCAAGATTTCGAGAGAATGGAGTGACGGTGACTACCAAACGCAACGCCCTGACAATCTTTTATGTCGGATTGGTC